>CAYWBX010000009.1:2403-16613 GCA_964456015.1 uncultured Hyphomicrobiaceae bacterium
TTCCAGCCGGAATAGGAGTACATGACGAACACGAGGCTGATCGCAAACGGTGCGCTCGTGATGTAGCCGATGTCCTTCATCGTCGGCACGAACGTCACGGGCTGCCGGTCTCCGATGGCGAGGCCGGCCACCACGAAGGCGACGATGAGGGCCACCTTTAGGTAGGTCGAGAAATTCTGGAAGCGGCTGCTCATGGCGATCCCGCGCAACTGCACGGCCGTTGCGAGCCACAGCAGCAGTGCCGCCGCTGCCAGCGGCGGAACGCCCGGGACCACTCCCTCCAGATACTTGCCGAATGTCATCGCGGCGAGCGCGGTTGGGGCGGCGAAGCCGACGGTCGCCGAGATCCAGCCGGCCATGAAGCCGAGCGCGCGTGTGTAGGCGCGCGAAAGAAAATTGTACTCGCCGCCCGATCGGGGAAAGGCCGCCGAGAGCTCGGCGTAGCTGAGCGCACCGCAGAGCGCCACGATGCCTCCCACCACCCAGAGCGCCAGAACCGCAAAGCCCGACGGCAGATCCTTTACCTGGAAGCCCAGACTGGTGAACACACCGATTCCGACCATGTCGGCGATCGCCAGCGCCGTCGCGGTGATGGTCGTGACGCTTCGGTGGGCGGAACCGTCACGATCCGAAATATCCCCGCCGCTCCGCGCTTCGCCTGCCATATCGTCCCGCCTGAAGTGATTTGCGCGCGTACGCTATGGCGTCACGCCCTTCGCCTCAATCGGTGAACGGCACGTGACGCAGGCATGCGGCCAATCGACTCCTGCGGGTTGCCTGTGCGCCACAGTGTGCTCCAAGGGGCGCCGCGATTGCGGGAACCTGCGGACCGAAACGGTTCCTCAACCATGTTGCCGCCAAATTCAGCGCCTACCGGGTCGGTTCAACGCCGCTTGGACACGGGTGACCGGCGCGCAACACGGGCGGTTCTCCTGGAGGATTGGCGCGACGCGAGAGGAGATGGGACGGGTCCCGCACCGAAATCTGGCCATCTGGACCGGCGCTGCCATCGCAGCGGCGATGCTGAGCCTTGGCCTGGCCGCCGGGGATGCACGGGCGCAACGTGCTGCGAGTTCCCCCGCCGATGAGGCGGCGCACGGCATCGCGCTCGACCGGGTCCCGATCCCGCACCGCGTCCATTCGCGCGCCCAGCCGATCCGTCAGGGCAAGACGGCGCTCGTCCCGCTCGATACGGCGCCATTCCCCTACAACGGCATCGTTCCCCGCAGCGGCCGTCCCTTCCTCGACGTCGAGATCGACGGTCGCAAGGGGCACCGGACGGGCGGCGGTCGCGTCCTCTGGGAGGATGAGACCTTCAGCGACAGGCGCGTACTGCTGCACATTCCGCAAGGCTTCGACGTCCGTCGCCCAGGCGTGATGATCGTCTTCTTTCACGGTCACGGCGCCACGCTCGGCGACGACGTCTTCCGCCGCCAGCAGGTGCCGGCGCAGCTCACCATGGCGCGCACGAATGCAGTTCTGGTGGCGCCGCAACTTGCCGTCAACGCCGCCGACTCGAGCATCGGCAAGCTCTGGCAGCCGGGCGGCTTCGCACGGCTCCTCGGCGAGGCGGCTCGCGAGCTTGCCAAGCTGCACGGCGATGCGAAGACGCAGCGGACATTCGCCACTATGCCGGTCGTCATCGTGGCCTACAGCGGCGGTTATGTGGCCGCCGCCTGGTCCGCGCATCACGGCGGCCTCAACCGTCGCCTCCGCGGCATCATCCTCTTCGATGCGCTCTACGGGGAGGTCGACAAATTCGCCGACTGGATCCTCAAGGATCGCTCGCGAGTGTTCGTCAGCGCCTATACGAGCTCGACGCGCGCACGCAATCACGAGCTGCAGCGCATTCTGACCGAGCGGTCCCTGCCGGTCTTCCGCAGCTTCGATGCGGTCATGGGGGCTGGCGGGATTGCCTTTCTCGACATTGGCAGCGGCTCGGCGCATCGCGATTTCGTGACCCAGGCCTGGGCCCGGCATCCGATCGCCGATTTTCTCGGACGGCTCAACGGCTACGCGCGCCAGTGAGCCGCCGCCGCACGCCCGCCGCCCGACGGCGCCAAGCTGTCCTTGAGGTCGCCGGCCCCACGTCGGACCACGCGCTGTCCGACGTGTGCGGCCGCAGCTGGTCTCAGTCCTTGTAGTCCGGCTCCTTGCGATCGAGGATGCGCTTCAGCGCCTCGAAATGGCGCACCGCCGGCGGCGGATCGTACTTCGGCATTCCGGCGCTCATCTCGCTGCCGCTCGGCACCCGTGTCTTGGCGACGATGGCCTCGGGCAGCTGCTTCAACCGCTGGCCGGTCCACATGGCATAGAGCTGAACCTGCGCGACACGCTCGATGTAATAGAGCCGGTCGTAAGCCTCCGCGACGCTGGTGCCGACCGTGGTGACGCCATGATTGGCCATGAACAGGACCGTCTTGTCGCCGAGGATCTTGGCGAGGCGCTCGCCTTCTGCCGGATCGAAGGCGGGGCCGTCATAGGAGTCATCGTAGGCGATCTTGCCCATCATGATGACCTCGGTCTGGCCGATCTCCTTGATGCGCGGGTCCTCGAGGCGCGTCAGTGCGCTGGCATAGGGCATGTGCGTATGAAACACGGCCGCGCAGTGCTTCGGCTTGGCCCGGTGCATGGGCATATGAATTGCGTAGGCTGACCGTTCGACGTCGCCCGAGCCGCGCTTCACCTTGCCGTCGAAGCCGACCTCCATGAACGAGGAGGCCTGCACCTCCGACCAGTGCATCCCGAAGGGGATTTGGTAGTAGCGATCGCTGCGGCCGGGGACGATCAGGGTCAGGTGATTGAAGATGCCCTCGCTGAAACCGTGCATGTAGGCCAGGCGATGGGCCGCCGCGAGATCGACCCGCGCCTGCCACTCGTCCGGAGAACATTCGTCGCGGGTTACAGGTGCCACCTTGAGCTGCATGGGGGTCGTCCTCCGAGCGCGGTTGGGTTTGGTCAGGGATCCGGAACAAATAAAGGATAGCAAGCCGGCGCGTCGCGAACGAGGCCCCTTCCGGCCCATTGCTGGAACGCAGCTATGCAGAACCGGTCCGCAGCCGGCCGCCCCGCGGAAGCCAATCGAGCCAGCCGGCCAAGGCAGCCGGAGCAAGCGCCGCCGTCGTCAGGAGACGGATGAGAAATGCCGATGCCTTGTGCATGGAGATGCCGGACAACCTGCACGTGGTGAGGGCGGATCGTGTCAGCACCGCGGCCGTCGGCCCGTCAGGCTGGCCGTCTCGCGAGGATTTCGAGCATGGCGACACGCCCTTCCTCGACGTTGCGGTTGGTGTTGGTCATATACTCGACCATTCTCGGGCCGATGAACACATGCGCCGCAAGCCGCGGCGGTCCTTCCGCCTCGATCTTGGCGCGCATGGCGCGCAAGCCCGGCAGCACGTCGGCCGTGATGTCACGGAACGATACGATCTCCAGACCGGCGGCCGCGATTTCCGAACGCGTTTCTTCCGGTGTCGAGAGAAAACTCGTCGCCGCCGTCGCCGCCCACGGCGTCGGATAGTGGGGGGAGCCCGCCGGTCCGAGCGCGAGGTTTGAGAGCGCCAGCGTTCCGCCCGGCTTCAGCACCCGGCAAGCTTCGCCGTAAAAGCGCACCTTGTCCGCAATGTTCATGACCACGTTCTGTGAATAGGCTCGATCGAACGTTCGGTCCGCGAACGGCAGCGCGAGCGCGTCGCCTTGAAGGATCGTTACCTGCTCCGCCAGACCGCAGAGCGCGGTGAGCTGCACGCCCGCCTCGCAGAACTCCGGCGTCAGGTCGACCCCCGTGACGCGCACCCGATAGGTCTCGGCGAACCAGCGCGCCGGCCCGCCGATTCCGCAGCCGATGTCCAAGAGATGCTCGCCCGGCGCGGGAGCGAGCAACTTTGCAAGCTCGCGCGTTGCGATGACGCCGCGGCCGTGAAAATGGTCGATCGGCGCCAGCGCCTCTGCGGTCAGGCGGGCTCCGGGAGCGAGCGTCGGCCGCACGGCCGCCAGAATGCGCGCCACGATGTCGTTGGCGCGATAGTGACGAACGATCGCTTCGGTCATGGTCGCGCGCTCTCGGTCGTGGTCGTGACATGGTGAGGCCGGTCGGCCGACTTCCAGCCCCAAGAATAGCCGGCCGGAAGGCAGTCCGCAGCAGCCAGTCGGCGCGGGGCGCTCCGTACCCATTGGGACGTGATCCAGCGCCGCGATTTCCGCGTTGCAATGGCGTGCGGCTGGCGCCAAAGCTCGAGCGCCTGGGCCGGCGGCGAATAAGGGCCGCGGTTGGCGACGTCGCCCGTTCCGGCGCCGTCCCTGGCCGCAATCTTGCCGTCTCATGTATTTGGCGCATCGTGAAGGGGAAGGAGAGTCGGGGACGATATCGCCCGCGGCCGGCTGCAGCTGAGAGGCGCATGACCACACTTGTCTGGTTCCGTCAGGACTTGCGATGTGCCGACAATCCGGCGCTCGCCGCGGTGGCGGGGCTTGGACCGATCGTGCCGGTCTACATTCTTGATGAGACGCCGCCGCCGGCCGGTCGGCCGCTCGGCGGGGCCTCGCGCTGGTGGTTGCACCACAGCCTCGCCGCGTTGGAAAATTCACTCGGCGGCCTCGTCATCTTGCGCGGCGATCCACGCTCGCTCGTCTGCGAGCTCGCTCGCGCGTGCGGCGCCACGCGCGTCGTGTGGAACCGCGTGTATGAACCCTACGCCATCGCCCGTGATCGGGCCGTCAAGGCAGCGCTCACGCAGGCCGGCTTCGCCGTCAGGTCATTCAATGGCGCGTTGCTGCATGAGCCGTGGGAGATCGCAACCGCAGCCGGTGGTCCGTTCAAGGTCTTCACGCCCTTCTGGCGCGCCTGTCTCGGCCGCCCGGTTGCCAGGCCGCAGCCGCCTCCGGACGTCCGCCTCGCAGCCTTGCAAGGTCTCGGCGAAGGTCTGGCGGCGCTCGACCTCCTGCCGCGCCGGCCGAACTGGGCCGCAGGGTTTCCCGCCCATTGGACGCCGGGAGAACGTGGGGCTCTCGAGCGGCTCGAGGCTTTCATCGCCGGCGGTCTTGCAGGCTATGCGGAGCTGCGCAATCGGCCGGATCTCGCCAATGTTTCGCGACTGTCGCCGCACCTGCACTTCGGCGAGGTCTCGCCACGGACGATCTGGTGGCGGGTGCGGGCGGCGCTGGAGACCGGCGATCGCACTCATACCCGCGATGTCGAGAAGTTCCTCTCCGAGCTCGGCTGGCGGGAATTCTCGCATCATCTGCTATTCCATTTCCCGACGCTTGCCGAGCGCAACTGGCGTCCGGCCTTCGACTGCTATCCGTGGCTGGAGCCGGGCGCGGAGCTTGCGGCCTGGCAGCACGGGCGCACGGGCTACCCGCTGGTCGATGCGGGCATGCGCGAGCTGTGGGCTACCGGCTACATGCACAACCGCGTTCGCATGGTCGTCGCCAGCTTTCTGGTCAAGCATCTGCGCATTCACTGGCGTCACGGCGAGGCATGGTTCTGGGATACGCTCGTTGATGCCGATCTTGCCAACAACGCCGCCGGCTGGCAGTGGGTTGCCGGCAGCGGCGCCGACGCGGCGCCCTATTTCAGAATCTTCAATCCGGTCGAGCAGGGCCGCAAGTTCGATCCCGACGGCGTCTATGTCCGTCGCTGGTGCCCGGAGCTTGCGCGGCTTCCCACCGAGCATGTTCACGCGCCATTCGCAGCGCCCGCGCGTGCGCTCGCTGATGCAGGGGTTGAACTCGGCAGAACCTATCCGAAGCCGATCGTCGATCACCGGTCGGCCCGCGCCGCGGCGCTCGCCGGCTACGAGGCGATCCGGGCCCATGGCAGCCGCGACGGGTGAATTGCTGACGACTCATCGCGACGGGCAATGACGACGTCGCGTGGCGGCTTCGAACCGGCCGGCGCCGCACACGCTCGATCCCCTCCGCTCCGGAAGCCCAGCGCCAGCCGGGGCGTTGCGATCCGGCGGCGGATCAGTCCTTCGACCGCTCGACGTACTCGCCGTCCTCTGTGCGCACGACCACCCGCGTTCCCGCCTCGATGTGAGGCGGCACCATGACCCGCGCACCGTTCGAGAGCTTGGCCGGCTTGTAGGACGACGAGGCGGTCTGCCCTTTGACGACGGGATCGGCTTCGACGATCTCGAGCACGACGCGCGGCGGCAGCTGGACCGCAACGGGCTTTCCCTCGAACAACTGGACCGTGCAGGGCATATTCTCCTGCAGCCAGATCGCCTGATCGCCGATCAGATCCTTCGGGATCGAGATTTGCTCGAACGTCTCGGGCTCCATGAAATTGTAGCCCATGTCGTCTTCGTAGAGATAATTGAAGGTCTTCTCGTCGAGGAACGCGCGCTCGACCGTTTCCGTCGTCCGGTAGCTCTTCACGATCTTCACGCCGTCCGAGATGCGGCGCATGTCGATGTGGGTCGTCGGGGTGCCCTTGCCTGGACGGATGCTTTCGGCCTTGAGCACGGTGCAAAGATCGCCATCGATCTCGAGCACGTTCCCTTTGCGCACCTCGCTGGCGATGACCTTTACCAAGGCAGTCTCCGTTTCATTGCAGCCATTTGGGGCTATTTGTCGCGGCCGCCGCCGCTGCCGTTTGCACAACTGTGCGGGGGGATGCCGCCAAGCTTGATTTCGGCGCTTCTTACCCGCTTTGCGGGCAAACGCCAAGCTCCGCGGCGAAATGTAAATTACACGCGGTGATCCGGAGCGGTCTCGTCCGACCCACAGCGCCACGCCGTCCTGGCCGCAAGGAAGCCGGCAGCCTAGCATGCGGCCGCTTCTTCGTTGTGTGACCGCGAACGGACGCCACCCCATGTCCGACCCACGTCCCTTCTGGCATCCCGACAAGCATGCCGACCGACGCTCCTTTCTGTCGGCGAGAGGCCGCATCAAGGCGGCCATCCGGCATTGGTTCGTTCAGCAGGACTTCGTCGAGGTAGAGCCCGGCTGTCTCCAGACGTCGCCCGGCAATGAGGCGCACCTGCACGCTTTCCCGACCGAGTATCGGTCGGACAGCGGCGAGACGCGGCCTCTTTACCTGCACACGAGCCCCGAGTTCGCCATGAAAAAGCTGCTGGCGGCCGGCGAGCGCCGCATCTTCGCGTTCTCGCCCGTCTTCCGGAACCGCGAGCGCGGACCGTTGCACGCCCCCGAGTTCACAATGCTCGAGTGGTATCGCGCGGAACAGGGCTACGATGACGTCATGCAGGATTGCCGGAGCATCGTCGCTGCGGCGGCCGACGCGGCCGGATCCGACCGATGGCGTTGGCGGGAGCGGCTCGCCGATGTTCGTCTGTGGCGCGAGACGACGGTGTGCGACGCCTTTCGCGACATCTGCGGCATCGATCTCCTCGCGACGATCGGGCCCAACGGCGTCGATCTTGAAAGGATGCGAACGGCCGTCGGCGGCGCCGGGGTCCGTGTTGCTTCCGATGACACCTGGTCCGATCTCTTCAGCCGGGTTGTTGCCGAGCGGATTGAGCCGCGGCTTGGGATCGGATGCTGCGAGTTTCTCACGCGCTATCCGACGCATGAGGCGGCCCTGGCCCGGCCCTGGGGGCCGGATCCGCGGCTCGCCGAACGGTTCGAGCTTTATATCTGCGGCGTCGAGATTGCCAATGGCTTCGGCGAGCTCACGGATTCGCGGGAGCAGCGCCGTCGCTTCGAAGCCGAGATGGCGGAAAAGGAGCGGGTCTACGGCGAGCGCTACCCGATCGACGAGGACTTCCTCGCGGCTCTCGATCGGATGCCCGATGCGGCCGGATGCGCGATGGGCTTCGACAGACTGGTGATGCTGGCGACCGGGGCCGGGCATATCGATCGCGTGATCTGGACGCCCTTCACATTCGGCCCGGGCGAATAAACCCTGGCTTGGTCCGACCCTTGCATCCCGCCTCCCGAGCAAATAGTTTACAAAAAGTTAAGTGGGTCGCGTCCATGTCAGTTCATGCTGTTGTCGAAAACTTAAGAATTAGTGCGCTTCCGCTTGCGGAGACCGCTGCCGTCATCTGCCGGAACGCCGGCTCGGGCGAGGCGCAGAACGTCTTCACGCTCAACCTCGACCATGTGGTCAAGCTGCGCAAGGACCCGAAATTCCGCGAGGTCTATGGCCGCGCCGACCTGATCACGGCGGACGGATTTCCGATTGCGCTCGCCTGCCGGCTGCAGGGCGCCCGCGTCAGCCGCGTCGCCGGCTCGGATCTGATCGACCCGATCTGCGCGCAGGCGGCGCGCTCGGACAAGGCCATATATCTGTTCGGGTCGAGCCCGCAGGTGCTCGGCAAAGCGGCGAGAGTCCTGCGCGCGCGCAATCCGGGCCTCAAGATCGCCGGCACGCTCGCGCCGCCGCAGGGGTTCGATCCGCAATCCGACGTCGCGCGCCGGTGCATCGAGACGATCGGCGCATCGGGAGCGGACATCTGCTTCGTCGCCCTCGGCGCACCGAAGCAGGAGTTGTTCGCCGATCTCGGCAAGAGGCAGCTGCCCAACACCGCGTTCGTGTGCATCGGCGCCGGCCTCGACTTCATCGCCGGCACGCAGGTGCGGGCGCCGCACTGGATGCAGCGCTGGGGATTGGAATGGCTGTGGCGCGTGATCGGCGATCCGCAGCGCCTGCTCCGCCGCTATGCCTCGTGCTTTGTGGCTCTGCCGGGCTTCCTGGCCCGCGCCGTTCTTGATCCACAACGGCGCTGAGACGGCTTGTGGCGGACCTTGCGGCGAAGCAGTCCGGGCAGAGGTTCGCTTTTGTGGACGCATTGCGCGGCGTCGCAGCGCTCGGAGTGGTGTTCTATCACGCCTACGAGGGCAATCATCTTTCTGGTTTGCTCGCGGCGCTTCCGGCATGGGTGGCGCACGTGCTCAAGCACGGCGCGCTGGGCGTGCCGGTTTTCTTCGTGCTCAGCGGTTTCGTTATTTCGCACTCGGTCGCGCGCAGTCGCGTCACGCCATCGTTCATCGGCCGCTTCATGCTGCGGCGGTCGATCCGGCTCGATCCGCCCTACTGGTTCGCGATTGCGCTGGCGATCGGCTTCGCCGTGTTGTCCGTGCGGGTGGTGCCGGGAAAGGAGCAGCCGGCATACGCGGCCGGACAGATCATGGCGCATCTTCTCTATTTGCAAGAGGTTCTGAGCTATCCGGCTATCAACCCGGTCTTCTGGACCCTGTGTCAGGAAGTGCAGTTCTACTTCGTCTACGTGCTGCTGCTGGGACTGGCACGCAACGATCCGCTTCTGCCGCTCCAAGGACCCATGACGGCGCTGTTGCTCGGCTTTGCGGCGCTTGCGAGCCTGCTCTGGCCGCTCGGACTCGTGACGACGGAGCCCTGGCGGGGAAGCTTTTTGCCGTTGTGGCACAATTTCCTGCTCGGCGCTGGGGCATACTGGGCTTGGCGCCATGCCGAAGTCGTGCCCTTCTATCTCGCCTACGGCGCGCTGCTCTTGTTCGCGGGCATGTCGCACAGCGACAACTTCACGACTGCGTCCGTCCTGACCTCGCTTCTCCTCTGGACGGCAGCGGCCTCGGGCCGGATCGTTTCGGCGTGTTCCTGGCGCTGGCTCCAGGTGCTCGGCGCCATATCCTACTCACTCTATCTCACCCACAACCCGATCACTGGCGCCGCCTTTCGCGTTGGCTACACGCTGACGGGCCGCTCGCCGGTTCTGGAGGCGTTCTGGTGGTTCGTGGTGACGGGGGCCTGCCTCGCCTTCGCGGGGTGCGTTTGGTGGCTGATCGAGCGACCCAGCATCAGGCTGGCGGGACGGATTCCGCTCGCAAAGCCCGGCACCGAGGACTTGCGAACGCCCGCCGCAGATAGACCGGAGCACGATGGACTTCGTGCCGCGAAAGCTCGCGCCGCGACACGGGATCCATGAGCTCTTTATCCTGACCGGCGCGCGAGGGCCAAAAACATCGTGCGCGTGCGACCTGTGCAGGCTTGGCCCATCAGGACTGGGTTCCAGGAACCGGCTCGACGGGCGGCGCGATGCGACGGAACAGGAAACCCGGATCGCCGAGCTCATCGAGCAGACCGGAGCAGTAACGCAGATTGAAGAGACCGCTGTAAGCGGCGCGCTCGGCGCGCTCGGCATGGATCAGCGAGGCGGCGTCGGCGGCGAGCTTGAGCGTCGCAGCCGCGGCCGACCCGATCCGCGGACGGCCCCTGCACAGGCGCACGAGCGCACGCGCGAGGATATGGCGTTCGCCAAACTCCTGATGCACCACCGGCAACAGCCATGACTGGCCGCGATCGCGCGCAAACCTGGCATCGTTGCGGCCATAAGCATAGGCGCCGTCGAGCCACGAGCGATAGCTGCGCTCGGCGAAGTGCTTGGCGGCGGCTTTCATCGTGAACACGAAGCCCACCCCGCGCGCCGCCAGTCGATAGGCGAGCTCCACATCCTCCGCCCGGCGAAAGCTCTCGTCGAAGCCGCCGGCCGCCAGGATGTGCGACCGGCGCACCGAGGCGTTGCCGGTGTAGAATTGACGCGCCGTCGGATGCCAACGCCCCCGCAGCATGGCGCTGTACTGCTTGCTCAGCATCTCCTGCTCCCAGCGAACCCACGGAGCCATGGCGAATCCTTCGGGCGTGAGCAGCGGGCCCATCACGGCCACCTCGCCGTCGGCCTCCTGATGAGCGCGCACGTGCTCGGCAAGAAGCTGAGGCTCGGCAACGACATCGTCGTCGATGAAGACGATGAACTCGCCGTCCGCCTGTTCGACGCCCGCGTTGCGTGCCGCCGCCGGGCCCCGATTGGACTGGGAAAACCAGCGCAATCGCATTGGCGTTCGAACCGTCTGCAAATACCGGTCTGTGCCGTCGCTCGAGCCGTCGGAGACGACGACCACCTCATAGGCGTCGGCAGGATACGTTTGCTGCGCGAGAGCCTCGATCACGTGGCGCAGTCTTGCGACCCGATTGTAGGTCGGCACGACGACGCTGAGGCGAAATGGCGGCTGTGGCACGGTTTCAGTTCCGGAATGTTCCAGTCGACCTTTCGGGTCTGGCGGGCCACTGCATCAATTCCCCGGCCGCGGGCCGGTGCAAGTGGCCGTCTCGGCTTCTTGTCTGTTGGTTACCATGATACGCGCACTCTGACATGCCATCCGCCATCCCTCGGCGCGGGACTTCCCGCGCCCCGTCTGGTCTCCAATCGCGGCGCGGCTTCGAGGGCCAAACCGCAACGAACCGGCCGGCCGGCCGCTCCGCTACGCGGGCTGCACCTCCCGGAGCATTTCGCGGAGGAGTGCCGAGAGGCGTTGGCTGTAGCGGTCGAGGTTCATCTCCTCTTCGATCAGCTGCCGGCCGCGCGCCCCCCATCTGTCGGCCTCCTCCGGATGATCCAGCAGGCGCTCGATCTCTTTGCGCAGGGCCGCAGGGTCCCTCGGCGGTACATAGCGACCCGTCTCGCCGTCGATCACCACGTCGGTCTGGCCCGGGACGCGGGTGCACACGACCGCCTTGCCCATGGCCATGCACTCCAGGATTGCCGTCACTCCGGCCTGAAAATTCACGGGCTCGAGCGGCATGACCATGAACCGGCTGTCGGCATAGAGCTGCCGCAGCTCGTACTGCGTGAACTTCTTGACCGTCACGTTGTCCGGGATTCGCTCTCCGGCCATGCCGTCGCCTCGCTTCGACCACGGCGAGGCGGCCGCGATCACGACATGCACGTCGAGCCCCTCCACGGCCCGCAGGAGCGTGACGTAATCGCGGCGCTCGAGGCCCACCGCGCAGATTTGGCGTCGGGCGGGCAATGCGGGCTGAACCTGTTCGGGCGCAAAGAAATGGTGGTCGACCATGAAGGGTGTCCTGACGACCCGGCTCCCTGGCAGGTTCCAGCGGCGCATAATGAACTGGTGTTGCCAGCTGCAGTACGTGATGAACCGGTCGATGCAGCGCTGCACGCCGAGCCAGTCGAGAAAGACGGTCTTCTTCGGCTCGGACAGGACATGGACAATCATCATGTGGCGCGGCCGGCGTCCCGGGGAGAACTTGAGGAGCAGGGCCAGCGGCAGACCGATCTGCTCGCCGTCTGTGACGATTGCTTCGAGTTTCCCGCGGGCCTTCCAGCAGGCATAGGCCATCGTCAGGTTGGGGCCGCCGATCCGGGAAAGCATCCGGCCGATGAGCCCCGTTGCCGTGCGCGCCGAGGCGTAGTCCAGGAGCTCGGCGTCAAAGCTTCGTGCAAGCTCGAGATAGTCGGCCCGCGGACGCCGCCCGCTCGCGATCTGCTCGTGGATGTCGGCTGGAATGAGCCCCGAGACCGTCAAAACCACGCGCTTGCCCATGCGCCCCATGCCGTTCCGTACCTGCCGCCAGCCGCCCATCTAGCTCATCGCCGGCGCCCGCGCGAGGGCTGTGCCGAATCTAGGCAAATGGCCGTTCTCCCGCACCGACGGGCGAGCAAGCTCCGGCTCGCAGGGCGAGCGGCGCGGCGCTTGTCCGTCCCTGTCGCCCCGCCGCGACCTGCCGCCAAACGGGCAAGTTCGTGCTTTCCCGGGACCATTTGACCCGTATCGGCGTGCTCCCGCTTGGTGTGAGCTCCGTCCGCTGGTAGAAGGTTCGCGGTGAAGGCCATTGGGTGAGGGCCGTCGAGCGAGCATGAAGTTTCACACCGCCCGTCTTGCCGGAGTTGTGGTCGTCGAGCTCGAACCGGCGCGCGACGAACGCGGGTATTTCGCGCGCACGTTCTGTGCGCGCGAGTTCGCGTCGGCAGGACTTGCGACGAACTTCGTCCAGCAAAGTTACTCGTTGACGCATGCGACGGGCACGCTGCGCGGCATGCACTTCCAACGGGCGCCCCATGCGGAAGTCAAGCTCGTCAGGTGCCTGAGCGGCGCCATCTACGACGTGCTCATCGACTTGCGTCCCACCTCGCCAACCTACCGGCAGTGGGAAAGCTTCGAGCTGACCGAGCGGAATGGTCGCCAGCTCTACATCCCGGCCGGTCTGGCGCATGGCTTTCAGACGCTCGCGCCGTCGACCTGCGTCGGCTACATGATGGACGAGTTTTATGCGCCGGCCTCCGCCGCCGGCGTTCGCTACGATGACCCGGCGTTCAGGATCGAGTGGCCTCTCCCCGTCACCCTGGTCTCGGAGCGGGACAGAAGCTGGCCCGACTACATCCCGTCGCAATGACGGTGCGGCAGACCCGAACATGGCACGCGAAGTGCGCCCGGTCCAATGCGCCTCTCGCGTGATTGATCCCGACCGCGCTTCGTCACGGCGCTGACAGGGACCGCGCGCGGAGAGTGGGAGCTGTCGCCGAACGGGCACACCTGGAACAAAAAGCGATCGAACAATTGACGCTCGGGTTTGTCCCGGGCTACCCCATTGAACCGAGATAAGGATGTTCGAATCGGCAGGTGGACATGAAATCCCCGAGAGCCCTATACGTTTTGTCGCTGGTGGTGTTCGGGACGGCACTGAGCCCGGCGCCCGCCGACGCATTCTATTTTTACCGTGCGAACGAAATCGCTCGTGTAGACCATTGCTATCGCAGTCCGGCGTGGGACTATTCGGGCGTCTACTACACGAGCCGCCGCTACTATCGCGGCAAGTGCAGGGGCTACTGTTGCCGGAAATGAATTGAGGTTCGTCGTATGAAGGTCCTGGTCACCGGTCATCTGGGGTATATCGGCGCGGTGATGGTTCCCCTATTGGGGAAAGCGGGCCACGAAGTGGTCGGGCTCGATATCGGACTTTACGACGGCTGCGACTTTGGGCCGCCTCCAGCGAGAATTCGCGAGATTCGCGCCGATATTCGCGACGTGGATGGGAGCCTTCTGCGCGGGTTCGATGCGGTCATTCACCTCGCCGCGCTGTCGAACGATCCGTTGGGCGATCTCGACGCCCAGCTGACCTATGACATCAATCATCTGGCCACGGTCCGGCTGGCGGGTCTGGCGCGCGAGCACGGGGTTCGCCGGTTCCTGTTCTCGTCCTCCTGCTCCAATTACGGTGCCGCCGGCGACAGCCTCCTCGACGAGACGTCCCCCTTCAATCCGGTCACGCCCTACGGCGTCTCGAAGGTCCGCGCCGAGGGCGATCTGTTGAAGCTGGCGACGGAGAGCTTCTCGCCTGTCCTGCTGCGCAGTGCGACGGCGTATGGCGTCTCGCCGCGCCTGCGGTGCGACGTTGTCCTGAACAACCTCACCGCGCACGCCGTGGCGACCGGTAAGGTTCTGATCAAGAGCGACGGTACACC
>CAYWBX010000010.1:0-16219 GCA_964456015.1 uncultured Hyphomicrobiaceae bacterium
CGACCTCGACCGGCAGCAGGCGAATTATCTCGGCAACGTGCTGAGGCTCGGCGAGGGAGCGTCGATCCTCGTGTTCAACGGCCGCGACGGCGAATGGCGCGCCCGCATAGGCCGATCAGATCGCCGCACTCTCTCTCTGCTGATCGAAGAGCAAGTGAGAGCGCAGCGTTCGGGCCCCGACATCCATTATGTTTTTGCGCCGCTCAAGCGCGCACGCCTCGACTATGTGGTGCAGAAGGCGACGGAAATGGGCGTCGCAGAGCTGCGCCCCGTCATCACCCGCCGCACCATCGCGGCGAGGGTCAACCTCGAGCGCATGCGCGCCAACGTCATTGAGGCGGCCGAACAATGCGGCATTCTCCATATTCCTCGGATCGAGGAGCTGCAGCGACTGGAGCGGGTGCTCGCGGACTGGGACCCTCACCGCACCCTGGTCTTCTGCGATGAAGGCGCGCCGGTTGGCGACCCGATCGCGGCGCTCAAGGCCGCCCGCCCGGGACCGGCGGCCGTGTTGATCGGTCCGGAAGGCGGCTTCGAGCCTGCCGAACGCGCAGCCGTGCTGCGTCTGCCCTGCGTCGTGCGACTGACGCTTGGCCCCCGGATCATGCGCGCCGATACGGCAGCGGTCGCGGCGCTGGCCCTGGTCAACGCGGTTCTGGGCGACTGGCGCTAGCGGCGGCGCCGAAGCGACGAAGGGCGACGTCGCGATAGGATCTGCCGTCAATGTTCTGGTGACAGGCGGCTCGGAGCCGTTGCACGGGAGCCCTCACGCCGCCACTTTTCCAAGGCACGCAAGTGCATCGGCTTGCAGGACCGCTCCTCATGTCGCCCAGAAGAGTCTCGCACCTCTGCTTGATCGCCGTGCTGCTGTCGGGATGCGCAGCGGCCGCGCCCGGCTACGTGCCGCCCGATTCGCAAAGCGCCCGGCTGCGCGCGGCAGCCCCGCGAGGCGGAGGCTTTGAGGCGACGGGCGCCTACGTCCTCTCCGAGCAGGAGCAGAAGCTCGACTGCAAGGGGCTGACGGGCGGAATCACGGTCAAGATCCTGCAATTGCGCGAGGCCGGCAATCGAACCGCCCCCACAGCTGCAGCCAAGGTGACGGCCGACGCGATGCGACCGTTCCGCGGTGGCACGAGCTACGCCCAGGACCTCGCCGAGGACGCGCGTCGCGACCGGGCGCGCCTCGAGGCGCTCAATGCGCGCCTCGTCGAAAAAGGCTGCAAGTCGTTTGATCTGGAGGCCGCCCTGAAGCCGGGGAACACGGAGGTCCCAAGGCCCACCATCGGCGGCCGAACGAAGGGATGACCAAGGCCCGCGAACCGGATGCAACGCAGCGTCGTCAGTCGCGCTCGATCGGCAAGCTTTCGTCCTTGGCCCATTCGCTCATGGAGTTGTCGTAGACCGCGATGTCCCGGTATCCGAGTTGATGCAAGAGAAATGCATCGAGCGTCGCCGCGATGCCGCCGCCGCAATAGACCAGGATTCGTTTCGACTTGTCGGCGCCGACAGCCTGGAAGGCGCGCGCTGCCGCATCGGCGCTGGCGAACGTCAATGTTTTGGGGTCCTGCAGCGATGCGGCGGGAACATTTACGCTGCCGGGAATGCGCCCCGGGCGCCCGTAGCGTGGATTGGCGCCGCTGTGCAGATCCGGCGCCAGCGCATTGATGGTGCAAACGTTTTCGGCGCCGATGGCGGCCCGCATCTCCGCTTTCCCGACGAACAGCCCGGGCCGGGGTCTCGCGACCAGCGTCGCCGGCGGATAGACGGCCTCCTTCGTCGATAGCTGACGCCCCTCGGCCGCCCACTTGTCAAACCCGCCTTCGAGCACGGCGGCGTTGTCGAAGCCGATCGCCCGCAGCATCCACCACACCCGCGTCGCCCACTGCATGGTCTTGCGGGAATAGAGGATGACGCGCGTCCCATCGCCGATCCCGCGCTGCGCGACGCGCCGGGCCAAGTCGTCCGCCGCCGGCATGGTGAAGTTCAGTCCGCTCGAAAGGTCGGAGAGCTCGCCCTGAAGGTCGAGAAAGGCCGAGCCGGGGATGTGGCCCTTGTCGAAATCCGACCGCCCGCTCAGCACGCTGTAGGGCCGCCCCGTCCCCGTCTCGTAAATGAGGTAGGTGGTGCAATCGAAGACGCGGAGCGATGGATCGCCGGAGTGGCTGGCAAGCCAGTCCGTCGTCACGATGGCCTCTGGGTGGTGATAACGCGCGGCGTCGGTCATCGATGCGTCCTTTGCGAGCGTCGGGGAAGGAGATTGTTCAACATCAGAGTGCGCCGACCGGGCAGAGCTGCGCAACATCGCGTGTTGCCCCGGAACCACCTTCTGGTCGCAGAATTCGACGCAACCTATTGCAGGTTGGATTGGGTCGAGTACGCTGACGAAGCGCGGCCCCGGGCTGGCGAGATGCCGAGACATACGGCTCGCTGTGCGGTTTGCCGGCTCGCGAGGCCTGGAGCCGAAGATCTTTGACGCAACGTGCAGGATAGCGGTCGCGATGCTTACGATACTTCTCTATGTTGCGAAATTCTTTGCTGTTTTCGGCTTCGGCGCGGCCGCGTTGACGGCGCAATCCGCAGCTCAGGAGCTGAAATTTCAGGGACCCGTGAAACTCTATGTCGGATTTGCCGCCGGCGGCCAGTCCGACATCCTCGCGCGCGTGATGGCCGACAAGCTGAAAGACCGCATCGGTCGCGCGGTGGTCGTCGAGAACAAGACCGGCGCCGCCGGTCGCCTTGCCGTCGAGGCCGTGAAGTCGGCGCCGCCGGACGGCTCGGCTTTCGTGCTCGCGAACATTGCCCAGATGTCGGTAGCGCCGCTGATCTATAAGGATTTGCCCTACGATCCGCTCAACGACTTCACCGCCATCGGCAAGGTGGCCGACTTCCAGATCGCGCTCGTGACGGGCAAGCAGACGGGCGCCGGCGACTGGTCACAGACGCTCGCGTGGCTGCGGGCCAACCCGACAAAGGCGACGTCAGGGAATCCCGGCAGCGGCAGCCTGCCCCACCTCTACGGCTTCGAGCTTGCGAGCGCCATCGGCGTGCGGCTTGAGCCGATCCCCTACCGCGGCGGCGCCCCCATCGTCACGGCGATCGCGCAGGGCGAGCTGGCGATCGGTTGGGCGAGCGTGACGGATTTCATCGAGCAGCACCGGGCTGGCCAGGTTCGCATCATCGCGGTCACGGGCGCGTCCCGCTCGCCACAGCTTCCCGATGTGCCGACCTTCACCGAGCTGTCGATTCCGGCGGTCTCGGAGAACGGCTGGATCGGCATGTTCGGACCCGCCGGGCTCCCGCCCGACGTCGCCGCACTGTTTGTCCGCGAGGTCAGCGCGGTTCTCGCGGACTCTGCCGTGCGTCAGCGCCTCGAGTCGCTCGGGCTCATCGTTGCGCCGGGCACACCCTCTGCCATGATGGACCGCATCCGCGCCGAGCTCGCGCGCTGGAAGCCGGTGGTCGACAAAGCCGAGATCAAGCCTTGATTGCGCCGACCGGCCGTCGTCAACGCGCTCTGCCGGACGCCCTCACGGCATGGGAAGCGGCCCAAGGCCCGGCGCCGCTCCCTCCGGCACCGGCGCGTTCGTCACGTTGAGCACCATCGCCAACAGGCTGTAGTAGCCGTGGATGCCGACGAGGTCGATGATTCCGCGCTCGCCGAAGGCCGCTTTGGCGCGCTGATAGGTCGCCTCGCTGACGGTCTTGAGCCTGATGAGCTCATCGAGAAAGTCCCAGACGACGGCTTCGTCCGCCGCCATGTGCGTCGGCCTCCGGCCCTCGGCGACTGCCTCGTTGATTGCGGTCTTGAGGCCAGCCTTCTCCGCCAGCGGCCGGTGGGAATACCACTCGAAATTCTGCGTCCAGTGCCGGGCAGTGATCAGAATCGCAAGCTCGGAAAGGCGCGGTTCGAAATAGCTGTTGTAGCGCAGGTACTCGCCGGCCTTCTGCAGGCGGCTCATGAACTCCGGGCTGCGCACCAGCGGAATGAACGGACCGATGAGCGCGCCTCTGGGTCCCGCAACGATCTCTGCGATCGCCTTCCTCTGGGCATCCGTGAGCTCGCCCTCCGGGATGGGCGGCATGCGTGGCGTCTTGGTCGTCATCGAACGGGCCTCCAAAGTCGTGCGCGCGGGTCTGAAGGGAAGCATCGAGCACCTATGTGTGACCTAGCACAGTCCGCGCTCTTGCACATACCTTCCCGCCGGCCGTTGCGCCGTTAATCGCAATCACTGCTCGAGATGGCGAGGAAACAGGCGGACGAAGCCGTCTGCCCGCCCCGTCAGGGCTTGACGCGGGCCACTGCCTCGCCGAAGAGGCTGCGCCGCCAAGGCGGAACGCACGAGGGAGAAGTCGGTCAGAATGACGAGCGCCACGCTGAAGCAGCCGTTTCCATACTCGCTGCCGAAGGAAAAGATCAGAATTCTCCTGCTGGAAGGCATCTCTGACACCGCGGTGAGCGTTCTCAACGCCGCGGGCTACACCCAGATCGAGCGGGTACCGAAGGCGCTCGAAGGCGACGAGCTGCGCCGCCGGCTTCAGGGCGTGCGGCTGCTCGGCATCCGCTCGCGCACGCAGATCACAGCCGACGTTATCGACGGCATCCGGTCGCTGGTGGCGATCGGCTGCTTCTCGGTCGGTACCAATCAGGTCGACCTCGCGGGCTGCGCGGAGATGGGCATTCCAGTCTTCAACGCGCCCTTCTCGAACACGCGGTCGGTGGCGGAGCTGACCATCGCCGAGATCGTCATGCTCTTTCGCCGCATCTTCCCAAAGTCGGTTGCCGCCCACCAGGGCGCCTGGGACAAGGCGGCGACTGGATCGCATGAGGTTCGCGGCAAGACACTCGGAATCGTCGGCTACGGCAATATCGGATCACAGGTCGCCGTGCTCGCCGAGGCAATGGGCATGCATGTCATCTATTACGACCACACGGACAAGCTGCGCCACGGCAACACCGAGCCCGTCGAGAGCCTTGCTGCGCTCCTTGCGCGCGCCGACGTCGTGACGCTGCATGTGCCGGAGACGCCGGCAACGATCGGCATGATCGGCCGGGACGAGCTCGCGCGCATGAAGAAGGGCTCCTACTTCATCAACAATGCGCGCGGCACCCTCTACGATCCCGAGGCGCTCGCCGCGGCCCTGCGAGCGGGCCACCTCGCCGGCGCGGCCCTCGATGTCTTTCCGGTCGAGCCGTCATCCAATGCCGAACGCTTCGTATCCCCGCTACAGGGGCTGGAGAACGTCATCCTGACACCGCACATTGGGGGCTCCACCGGCGAGGCCCAAGAGCGCATCGGCGCGGAAGTGGCTCGCAAGTTCGTCGATTACTCCGACGTCGGCTCCACGACCGGCGCGGTGAACTTCCCCCAGGTTCAGCTCTCGCCGCGGCCGGAAGGCACGCGCTTCATTCAGGTGCAGCGCAATCTCCCCGGTGAACTCGGACGTCTGAACGAGGTCTTTGCGCGCCACAGGGTGAACATCGCCGCGCAGCATTATCAGACGTCCGGCGAATTGGGCTACGTCGTGCTTGATGCCGACGGCCCGGTCGAGGAGGCGGAGTCGATCGTTCAGGAAATCCGCAGCTTGCCCGGGACCATCCGCGCTCGCATGCTCTATCGCAGAAGCTGACGGCGGCCGGACCGGCGTCAGGCAGCGAACTCATCGAGCGCGCCATCGCGCGAGACGGTCGTTCCGTCGCACCACTTCTCGAGCAGCGCCTCGAGCTCCGAGCGGTCGAATGGTTTGGCCAGAAAATCGTCGAGCCCGGCCTCGAGGCATCGCTTCCGATCCTCGGCAAAAGCGTTTGCGGTAATCGCCACAATTGGTGGGCAGCGCTGCCCTGCGCTTGCAAACTTTCGTTTGATCTGTGTCGTCGCCTCGAGGCCGTCGATGTCGGGCAGATGGATGTCCATCAGAATGAGGTCGACCGGGTCGCTCTTGTCCGAGAGCCTCTGCGCACAATGCTCCAGCGCCTCGCGACCGCTACGCACATGCGCAACCGAGCACCCGGCTCGCTCGCTCACGCGACACGCGAGCAACGCGTTGACATCGTTGTCCTCGACCAGAAGGATGTTGCAGATCCGCGCAGGAACGGGCTCCGCTGGGCTGGTCTTAGCCGTCGAACTTGGCAGGCTCGTCGGCGCAGTCCAGCCGCTCTGATCCGTCGCAAGAAGCTGCGAGTAAAGCGAGAGCGGCCGCACAGGCCGGATGAGATAAGCGTCGAATCCCGCGGACCTGTATTGGTTGAGAAGCTTGCGGCCTGCCTGATCGATCAGCACGACGCCTCTGACCGGCCGCCCGGAGATGCTGCGCACGCGCCGCAGCAAGTCCGCTGCGTCTGCCGGCCCGATGCACGCATCGACCAGAACTGCGTCATAGCTGTATCGCCTTGCCGCTCCCTCAATCACGCTGCGCGCATCCGGCCCGGCGGTCGCGTCGACTGCGATGTGCATATCGCCAAGGCTTTCTGCAATCTCGCGTCGCTCGATCGGGCCGTCGATGACAACCAGCACATGGCGGCCCACGTTCCCGGGATTGGGAACCAGGACGGGCCTCGCCTGTGGTACGACGTCGAGACAGAGGCGGACCGTGAATGTCGAACCCCGCCCGACATCGCTGCGCACCGAAATCTCGCCGCCCATCGCCCGCGCCAGCCGCTGAGAGATGGCGAGCCCGAGACCTGTGCCCCCGCGCTTTCGCCGCGCGACGTCGTCCGGCTGCTGGAACTCCGTGAAGAGGGTGCGCATCTGCTCAGCCGTCATGCCCGGCCCGGTATCGCGCACGTCGATCTTGAATGCGAGATGCGAGGGCGCTGCCGCTGCGGGGGCGCTCTCCTCGAGCTTGCTCACCGCGACGACGACGCCGCCCTGATCCGTAAACTTGATCGCATTGCCGACCAGGTTGAGCAGGATTTGGCGGATCCGCGTTTCATCGCCGTAGAGCATGTTCGGCAACTTCGGATCGAGACGCCAGACGATTTCGAGCCCCTTCTCGGCTGCGCGCGGAGCGAGCAGCTCGACGACGCTCTGGACACAATCGTCGATCGGAAACGGAACGGGATGGATCTCGAGCCGTCCCGCCTCAATCTTTGAAAGGTCCAGGATCTCGTCGATGATCGTCAGCAGTGTCTTTGCGGATTGGTCGATCGCCTGCGCGTAGGAGCGCTGCTCGGGCGAAAGCGGCGTGTCAAGCAGGAGCCCAGTCATCCCAAGAATGCCGTTCATGGGCGTCCGGATTTCATGGCTCATGGCCGCAAGAAACCGCGATTTCGCCGTATTGGCGGCCATGGCCTCATCGCGTGTCTTTGCGAGTTCGGCCTGAATTCGCCGCTGCTCGGTGATGTCACGGCCGATGGATTGCTGCTCGTTGACCTCTCCGTCCGCCCCTACGATGGCGCGATGCTCGAAGGCAAACCAGCGCGGGCCGTGCACCGTCGCGATGAGCTGTTCGCAGCGCCGGACGCGCGAGGCCTCGCCGGCTGAAACCTCCGGCTCTGCTCCCTCAAGCACGGTCGGCCGGAAGGCCGTGCCGAGAATGGAACCGGCAGTGACGCCGAATGTGCTGCAGAAGGCGCGATTGACGAAGGTGAGCCGATTTGCGGCATCGGTGCGAAAGATAACCTCGCTCTGGTTGTCGAGCAGGTCCCTGTAGCTCGCCTCGTTGTCCCTGATCTGCCAGTGGAGATCCTTGAGGCGCTCCAGCCCCGGCTCTCCCCCGGGTTGGAGCGCGCCGCGACCCGGGTTGCTTGCTGCGCGCGCAACCATTCCCGCTCCGGCTCGGAGAAGGCTCGACAGTCGAACGCAATGCTTGCGCAGCCGGTGCACGTGACGCCAACATCCCATCAGTCGCGTTTTTCCGGCATCCAACCACAGGCAAATTGCCAAATCTTTGCGGGCTTTTGTTGGCCCTAACCATCCCTTACAAGTTGTGCCAAGTGAAACGCGCTTGCCGCTAAGGAGTGGCGGCGAAACGACTCTGGAGGACCAATGGGCCCGCTCAAAGGCATTCGCATCATCGAAATGGCCGGCATCGGTCCGGCGCCGTTCTGCGCAATGATGCTTGCCGACATGGGAGCCGACGTCATCAGGATCGATCGCCGCGAGAAGGCCGATCTCGGGGTTGCAGGGCGCGAGCCGCGCTTCGAGGTGACGCTGCGCGGACGCCGTTCGGTCGCCGTCGACATCAGACAAAAGGCCGGACAGGAGATCGTGAAGCGCCTGGCGCGCGGGGCCGACGCGCTGATCGAAGGCTTCAGGCCGGGGGTCATGGAACGGCTGGGCCTTGGTCCCGATGACCTCGCAAAGGTCAATCCGCGTCTCGTTTTCGGACGCATGACGGGCTACGGACAGGAAGGGCCGATGGCCCAATGCGCGGGCCACGACATCAACTACATCGCCCTTGCCGGGGCGCTGCATCACTTCGGTCGCGCCGGCGGTCCGCCAATCCATCCTTTGAACCTGGTCGGCGATTACGGCGGCGGCGGCATGTATCTGGCCTTCGGCGTCGTCTGCGCCATCCTGGAGGCCCAGCGATCCGGCACGGGGCAGGTGGTCGACGCCGCCATGGTGGACGGGGCCGCGAGCCTCATGGCGATGTTCCACGGGATGATGGCAGCGGGCGCTTGGCGGGAAGAACGCGGCGTCAACATGCTGGATTCGGGCGCCCCCTGGTACGACTGCTACGAGACGAGCGACGGCAAGTGGGTGTCGGTCGGCGCCATCGAGAAGCGCTTCTATGCCGAGCTCCTCGAGCGTCTCGGGTTGAAGGACGAGAGACTGCCCGACCAGCACGACCGCAAGGGCTGGCCCGTGCTTCGCGAGCGCTTTACGAGCATCTTTAAGTCACGAACGCGCGCCGAGTGGGAACGGATTTTTGAGGGAAGCGACGCCTGCTTCGCTCCGGTGCTGACCATGTCGGAGGCGGCGCTCCATCCGCATAATGTTCTGCGCAAGACGTTCGTGACGGTGGACTCGATCCGTCAGCCGGCGCCGGCGCCGCGCTTCTCGCGCACGGTGCCGGAACCCGGTCGCAGCGCGCACGGCGAGGGCGCCGAGACGCACGAGATTCTCCGCGAGGCCGGCTACAGCGGCGAGGAAATCGCGGCCTTCGAGAAGGCCGCAATCGTCGGTGCCGCGAAAGGCTGACGGCGGCGGCTTAAGGACACACGTTGTCCCGCCGGTCGCTTCCGCCGCATTCGGGACAGGCACGATCGCTCCGCGTGCGGCGCACGAGCGCGCCGGACATGGGCAAAGCATGGCGAGCGGCAACGCCCCTTTTCGCGCAGTCAGGCTTCATGCGCGCTTTGGGTCGCCCTTTGCCGGCGGATCGCGCTCCAACACCTCCATGATGCGCCGCTTGTCGACCTTCACCTCGAGGCCGGATCGCTCGAGCTGCAGGAGCATCGGCGACCTGGAATCCCGTCCGTCCCAGCCGCGATTGAGCGCCTCGGTCATCTCGGCATAGGCGAGACTGGCGACGCGCATCGGCACGCCGAGCTCGCGGCCAAGCTCGGTTGCGAGCCGCATGTCCTTGTGCGCGAGCTTCAGCGCGAACTGTGGCGGGTCATAGGTGCCGGTCAGGAACTGATCGGCAAGACCATCGAACGTGCGCGCGCGGCCGCGCGCTCCGCCGCGAACCGCTTCCCACAGCGCCAACGGCTCGACGCCGCCCTTGATGCCCATGGCAAACACTTCCGCAAGCGCCGTGTTGATGCAGTATCCCGCGCAGTTGTGCACGAGCTTCGCCACCGAGCCCGCACCGATCGGCCCGACGTAGCGCGCCTGGTCGCCGATCGCATCGAGCAGCGCCTTGTGCTCCTTGTAGACCGCTTCCTCGCCTCCGACCCAAAGCGCAAGCTTTCCAGTGCGCGCGCCGTTGGGGCCTCCGCTCACCGGCGCATCGAGCATATGCGCCCCCTTTGCGGCGAGCTCGGCATGGAGCCGTCGCACCAGCGTTGGCGAGTTCGTCGACAGATCGAAGACGGCGGCTCCCTTGCGGATGGCGCGTACAAGACCGCCGGCGCCGGCGACCACGGCTTCGACCTCCGGCGGCCCCGGCAAGGAGAGGAAAACGACGTCGCACTGCGCCGCGACGGTCTCCAGGCTGGCGGCCCACTCGGCGCCGTTGGCGACGTGCGGATCAGCCGCCTTGCGGTTGATGTCGAATACGATGAGCCCGTGATTGGACGACTTGAGATGACTGTGCAGGTTGGCCGCCATGTGAGTCCCCATGGTGCCGAGCCCGATGAATCCGACCTTCATGTGCGCTCCCTTCCCGGCGAATCAGCAACGTCACTTCGTTTCATTCTGGGCGAAGATTTCCTTCGCGACGAGCGCGCCGGACATTGCGACCGGCCAGCCGCCATAGAACGCGAGGTGCGTGATCATCTCGCTGATTTCATCCTTGGTGACGCCGTTGTCGAGCGCTCGCTGCAGATGGCCCTTGAGCTGCTCGGTTCGGTTGAGCGCGATAAGCGCCGCGCACGTGATCATGCTGCGATCGCGTTTTGAGAGGTTCGGGCGCTCCCAGACGTCGCCGAAGAGAACCTTTTCGCTGAGCTCGACAAGCTTCGGCACGGTTGTGCGAACGGCGTCACGCGAGGCGGAAGACGGGATCTTGGCCATGGCTGATCTCCAGGCTTGAGGTTGCCGGAAAGATGCTAGACCCCAACGCCGGCCCCCGGCCAGCGCGCGTTCGCCGGAACTGTCATGCAGTCATGGCCGCTGCGCCGAAAAGCCTTCGCGTCCCGTCTGGCGCAGCGGCGTCAACCCGGCGCGGCGTCGGCGCGCATCGCTTCGGCCAAAATGCCCGCGACGTGCTGTGCCCGGCGTCCCGTCCCGTCGGCAATCTGGTGCCGGCAGGAAAACCCGTCGGCCGCAATGATCGTCGCCGCATCGGCCTTGCGGACCGCAGGAAACAGGGCGAGTTCGCCCATGCGCATGGAGACGTCGTAGGTTGCGGCGCCATAGCCGAACGCACCCGCCATGCCGCAGCAGCTCGACTCGACGGTCTCGACACTCACTCCGTCGAGAAGGCCAAGGCACGCCTCGACGGCGCCCATCAGACCGAATGATTTCTGATGGCAATGCCCGTGCAGAAGCACGCGCGCTTCGCGACGCGCGACGGGGCCCTTGATGTGACCATCCTTCGCTTCGCGAACGAGGAACTCCTCGAGCGTACAGGAATTTCTTGCGAGTCTCTCAGCGGCTTGGCCAAGCCTCATGCCGAGAAGCTCGTCACGCAGCGTGAGCACGCACGATGGCTCAAGACCGACGATCGAAATCCCGCGATCGAGGAATGGCTGCGCGGCCTCGATGAGCCGTCGCGCTTCGTTGCGGGCCTCCTCGACGAGGCCCGCAGCAAGGAACGTGCGCCCGCAGCAGACTGGCCGCCCGTTCCCCTGCAACCGCACGGGCGCCACGCGATAGCCGAGCCGCGCCAGCAGTTCGACGGCGTCGTGAAGGTTCTCGGGCTCGAAGTAGGCATTGAAGGTATCCGCGAGTAAGGCCACCTCCCGTCCGTCCGGCGTCCCGATACTTGCCGGCAGGCGGAACGGCGCGCTGCGCCACTCCGGCAGGGACCGCCGCGCCGAGAATCCAACGAGATGCTCCGTCAGGCGGCGCCCCCCCGGGACCCAGTCTCGCACGTTGGCGAGCGGAGCCACGCGCGACGCAAGTTCGGCATAGCGCGGCAGATAGGCGACAAGCCGATCGTGGAGCGACAGCCGCTGCCTCCGGTTGCGCGCCGCCAGGACCTCGATCTTCATGCGCGCCACGTCGACGCCGGTCGGGCACTCGCGGCGGCACGCCTTGCACGATACGCAGAGCTCGAGCGCCTCCATCACATCCGGGGAGGCGAGACCCAGCCCGTCCCCGAGCTGGCCCGAAATCGCAAGCCTGAGCGTGTTCGCCCGCCCGCGAGTGACGTCCTTCTCGTCGCGTGTCACCCGATAGCTCGGACACATGACGCCGCCCTGAAGCTTCCGGCACTCGCCGTTGTTGTTGCACATCTCGATGGCGCCCTGCAGCCCGCCGCCGGCACCTGTCCAGCCCGACCAGTCCAGTGCGGCAGGCATCTCGGGCACCCGGTAGTCGGGTCGATACCGGAAGAGCGATCGGTCGTTCATGCGCGGCGCGCGCACGATCTTGCCCGGATTGAGCAGACCCTTGGGATCGAACCTGTCCTTTACCGCCTCGAAAATCTCGACGGTCTTGCGGCCATACATCGCTTCGTGAAACTCAGACCGCACGAGACCGTCGCCATGCTCGCCCGAGTGCGCACCCTTGTATTCGCGCACCAACTGGAACGCCTCCTCGGCGATGGCGCGCATCGTCGCGGCGTCCTTTTCGAGCTTGAGATTGAGAACGGGCCGCACATGCAGGCATCCGACGGACGCATGGGCATACCAGGTTCCGGTCGTGCCGTGCTTCTCGAACACAGCGGTCAGCCGCTCGGTGTAGTCCGCCAGATGCTCGAGCGGCACCGCGCAATCCTCGATGAACGAGACCGGCTTTCCCTCGCTCCTCATGCTCATCATGATGTTGAGGCCGGCGGCGCGCACCTCCCAGATCGCCCTCTGTCCCGCCGCATCGGACACCGCGACGACCGCGTCCGGCGAGCCCAGATCCGCCAGGAGCTCGCCGAGGCGCTGAACCCGGCGCAAATTCTCGGCCTGGTCGTCCTCGGCGAACTCGACCAGCAGCAGCGCGTCCGGCTTGCCCTTCACATAGGTCTCCATGACCGGCCGGAACATGGCGATGTCGCGAGCAAGCTCGATCAGCGTCCGGTCGACGAGTTCGACGGCCACAGGCCCAAGCCTGACGATGTGCTGCGCCGCCTCCATGGCCCTGCGGAAGGTCGCAAAATGACAGACGCCGAGCGCCTTGTTGCGCGGCTGCGGCGAGAGCTTCAGCCGGATCTGCCGCGA
Source organism: uncultured Hyphomicrobiaceae bacterium (assembly GCA_964456015.1). Taxonomy (GTDB): domain Bacteria; phylum Pseudomonadota; class Alphaproteobacteria; order Rhizobiales; family Hyphomicrobiaceae. The sequence goes on from CAYWBX010000010.1 coordinate 12,926, forward strand.
CACCGCCAGCGTGCCCTCCGAACCGCAGAGCAACGTCGCCAGGTTGATCGGCGATTGTTGCGGTCGCAGCGCGTCGATCAGATACCCGCCGACGCGGCGCGATACCGCCGGAAACGCTGTCGCGATATGGGCATCCTCGCGCCGGCCAAGGGCCATGAGGTCGCGAAAGAGGTCGCGTGCGGCATCCGGCGCGTTGATCCTCTCGAAATCGGCGGGAACCTCTCCGAAGTGCGCGCGCGTGCCATCGGCGAGGAGGGCGTCGATCGCGATTACGTTGTCGCGCATGATGCCGTAGCGGATGGAGCGCGTGCCGCACGAGTTGTTGCCGGTCATGCCGCCGATGGTCGCCCGGCTTGACGTCGAGACGTCGACCGGAAACCACAACCCTGTCGGCTTGAGCTGGCGGTTGAGTTCGTCAAGCACGATTCCGGGCTCCACCAGGCACGTCCGCGCCTCGACATCGAGCTCCAGGAGACGATTGACGTGTTTGGTGAAATCGAGAACCAGCGAGCGTCCGACGGTCTGGCCCGACTGCGAGGTGCCGCCGCCTCGCGGCAGGAGCGACACGCCGCTCTCGCGTGCGATGGCGCAAGCCGCCTCGACGTCGGCCTGGGTTTTCGGCACGACCACGCCGACAGGCTCGATCTGATAGATCGACGCGTCGGTCGCATATCGCCCGCGCGACGCCCGATCGAACAGCACGTCGCCTTCGATCTCGCGTCGCAGTTTCTCGGCAAGCGCGTGGTTCGGCGGAACGTGTGCGTTCATCTGACAGGCCTTCCTGCTTCCTGGCTGCGGGACCGGCGCCGGCAGGCGAGCGGACTTGGCGCCTTGCGTGTTTCGTAATAATGCATTATGAATTCATTTTAGCAAGCCCGCGCTGGAAGCGGCGGATTGCACCGGCAGTGCATCTCCTGCTGGCGTGCTGGTGGACGGATCTGTTGGCTGGGCAGTGGAGGAGGCGCGCTTCATGGGCGCGACAGCGATGATCTCGCGGCGCAGCCTGCACGATGAGCTGGTCGCCCTCGTGCGCAACCTCATCGTCGAGGGCGAACTCGCCGCCGGCGAAAAGATCCCGGAGCAGGCGCTCTGCGAGCGTTTTGGCGTCTCGCGCACGCCCATGCGCGAGGCCCTCAAGGTACTGGCTTCGGAGGGCATCGTCACGCTGCATCCCAACCGCGGCGCCAACGTCGCGAGCGTGACGCCGGAACTCGTCGACGAGCTGTTTCCGATCATGGGCGCACTCGAGGCACTGGCCGGTGAGATCGCCTGCGCCCGGGCGACGGACGCCGACATCGCCCGGATCCGCCGCATCCATGAGCAGATGCTGGCGCATTACCGTCGCTCCGAACGTGCCGCCTATCTGAAGCTCAACCAGCAGATTCATCGCGCGCTGTTCGAGATCGCGGGCAATGCGGCGCTCACCCAGCTCTACGAGCAGCTCATGGTCCGCACACACGCCGTCCGGTTCATCGCGAAAAAGTCGCCGGCGCGCTGGCGCGAGGCGATCGACGACCACCGCCGGATGCTGAGCGCGCTCGAGGCGCGCGACGGAACGGCCCTCGGCCGCATCCTGAAAGAGCACCTCGTGCACAAAGCAGCTATGGTCCGCGAGGCACTTGCAGCCGGCTGAGACCAAACACCCGAAAAGCGCCAGCCGGGTCTTGATGGCGCCGCAAGCAGAGGATCGAGAAGGAGCCCCGAGATGTCGAACGAGCCGCGCCGCGCCGGCCGCCATTTCCTGCAGATCCCGGGCCCGTCGCCGGTGCCCGATCGCATTCTCCGCGCCATGGACATGCCGGTGCTGGACCACCGCGGTCCCGAGTTCCAGAAGCTCGGCCACCGCGTGCTCTCGGGCATCAAGACGATTTTCAAGACGCAAAGCCACGTCATCATCTACCCGGCATCGGGAACCGGCGCCTGGGAGGCCGCGCTCGTCAACACGCTGTCGCCGGGCGACACGGTCCTGATGTACGAGACGGGCCACTTCGCCGCGCTGTGGAAGAACCTCGCGACGAAGCTCGGCTTGAAGCCCGAGTTCATTGCCTCGGACTGGCGCGCCGGCGCTGATCCGGACGCCATCGAAGCGCGGCTGCGTGCCGACACCGCGCGGACGATCAAGGCGGTTTGCGTCGTGCACAACGAGACATCGACCGGCTCCACATCGCGGATCGACGAGGTTCGCCGCGCCATCGACGCGGCCGGTCATCCCGCGCTCCTGATGGTCGACACCATCTCCTCGCTTGCTTCAGTGGACTACCGCCACGACGAATGGGGCGTCGACGTCACCGTCGGCGGCTCGCAGAAGGGCCTGATGCTGCCCCCCGGCCTTTCCTTCAACGCCGTCTCCGAGAAGGCGCTCGCCGCCGCCAAGACCTCGACGCTGCCCAAGAGCTTCTGGGCTTGGGACGAGATGATCGCCAACAACAGGAACGGCTTCTTCCCCTACACGCCTGCGACCAACATGCTCTATGCGCTGGCGGAGGCCATCGACATGCTGCACGAGGAAGGCCTTGATAACGTCTTCGCCCGTCACCGCCGTCACGCCGAGGCGACACGGCGCGCAGTCCGGACCTGGGGTCTTGAGAACCTGTGCCGGAACGAGCGCCACTATTCTCCCGTCCTGACCGCGGTGCTGATGCCGGAGGGCCACAACGCCGACCATCTGCGCAAGGTCATTCTCGACCACTTCGACCTGTCGCTCGGAACGGGCCTCTCGAAAGTCGCCGGCAAGGTCTTCCGCATCGGGCACTTGGGCGACACGAACGATCTCACCATCATCGGCACGCTGGCCGGCGTCGAGATGGGGCTGGGCCTCGCCAAGGTTCCGCACTCGACCGGCGGCGTCGCGGAGGCGATGCGCTATCTGGCCGAGACGGCAAAGCCGTTTCCGGGCTGACTTCACCCAACCCGCAGCGCCAGCACCGCGTCGGAGCGGGTCGCCGCTGATGGGAGGCTCGCGCCTGCATGTTCTACGTCGTCTCCAAGACCGTCTGGTTCTTCATCCAGCCATCGGGTCTCATTGCGCTTCTCATGATCGCGGGCTTGGCGCTGGCCGGAACCATCCGTTTCCGCCGCGCCGGCCTGCGGCTTGCCTGGTCCTCGCTCGCCCTCCTGCTCGCCTGCGGCCTCGGTCCGGTTGGCAATATCCTGATCCTTCCGCTCGAGGAGCGCTTCCCCCCGCGCCACGGCAGGCTGCCGGAGGAGCCGGTCGCCGGCATCATCGTTCTCGGCGGTTACGAGGAAGGTGGCATCAGCGAGGCGCGCGGCGCCATGACCTTCAACGAGGCCGGC
>CAYWBX010000011.1:0-16125 GCA_964456015.1 uncultured Hyphomicrobiaceae bacterium
GTACGACAGCGTGTTGTTGATCGCGCCCTTGACCTGGGGAGCGGTTCCGGTCCAGTCCACCAGCATGTGGTCGCCGGCCTTCCTGAGCGTGACGAACAGCCGGATCGGCTTGTCGTAATCGACGCCGTCGTCGTCGATCCAGTCCTCGAAGCTCCACTCGCCGTCGGGCAGCTGCGCCAGCGCGGCGCGCGTCAGGCGCTCGGCGTAGTCGACCGTCTCCTGCATCAGCAGCCGGGTCGCGCCGGCACCGTAGCGCGCCACCAGCTCGCTGAACTGCTTCTCGGCGATGTGACAAGCCGCGAGCTGCGCGCGCAGATCGCCGAACACCTTGACCGGCATGCGCACGTTCTTCTCGATCAGCGCCATCAGCGTCTCGTTGCGCCGGCCCGCGTCGTAGAACTTGAGCGGCGGGATGCGCAGTCCCTCGGCGTAGATCTCGGTCGAATCCGAGGCGTTCGAGCCGGCGACGCGACCGCCGACATCGGTGTGGTGGCACACGGTGCAGGCGAACGCCAGCCGCTCGCCCTCGTGGTAGAGCGGCTTGAACACGAAGATGTCGGGCAGGTGCATGCCGCCGTCGAAGGGATCGTTCATGATGAACACGTCGCCGGGCGCCATGTCGTCGCCGAATTGGCGCATGATCGCCTCGAGCGCGGTCGGCGTCGACCCGAGATGGCCCGGCAGCGTCAGTCCCTGCGCCGCCAGCCGGCCGTCGCCGTCCGCGAAGCCCGTCGAGTAGTCCATGTTGTCCTTGAGCACGGCCGAGTAGGTGGTCCGGAAGACCGTCAGCGCCATCTCGTCGGCAATGGAGAAGATCGAGTTCTTGAAGAGCTCGAAGTCGACGGGATCGACGGGTGTCGACATGTCCATACGGAGCGCCCTCTCGTGTTCTGGTACGTCATGATAAACCTAGCGTGACGGGCCGCGCCGCGCCAAGGCATGGCAGATCCTCGCGCAGATACTGGCGCGTGCCGGACGCCGAAGGCCCCGGACCGTTGCGAGGATCGCAACGCCGCCCGCACTCCCGAGGCCGCCGCACCGCGCAGCGTTGGCACGCATCGCGCCTAAGCCGCCGCGGGCGCGGCGAGCGGCAGCCTGACGCCGCCATCGTGCAGATGGCAGGCCGCGAGATGCCCGGGGGTCACCTCGCGCAAGGCCGGCGTTTCCACCCGGCAGCGCGCGTGGGCGTAGGGGCAGCGGGTGTGGAAGTGGCAGCCCGGCGGCGGATTGATCGGGCTAGGCACGTCGCCCGAAAGAACGATGCGACGCCGCTGCCGGGCGCTGGCTTTCGGGATCGGCACCGCCGAGAGCAGAGCTTCGGTATAGGGATGCAGCGGCTCCTCGAAGAGGCGCTTCTTATCCGTCATCTCGACGATCTGGCCGAGGTACATCACCGCCACCCGGTGCGAGATGTGCTGCACCACGGCGAGGTCGTGCGCGACGAAGAGATACGAAAGCTTGAACTCGTCCTGCAGATCCATCATCAGGTTGATGATCTGCGCTTGGATCGACACGTCGAGCGCCGAGACGGGCTCGTCGCCGACGATGAGTTCCGGCGAGAGCGCCAGCGCCCGTGCGATGCCGACGCGCTGGCGCTGGCCGCCCGAGAACTCGTGCGGATAGGCTTGCATGAGCTCGGGCCTCAGCCCGACCCGCTCGAACAGCCAGCGCACCCTTTCCCGGCGCTCCGCTTCGGTCCCGACGCCGTGGATGACGAGCGGCTCGCCGACGATCTGGGCTGCCGACATGCGCGGATTGAGCGAGGCATAGGGGTCCTGGTAGATCATCTGCATCCGCCGCCGGTAGGGCTTGATCGCCTCGCCGTCGAGCGTCGTGATGTCCTCGCCGCGCGTCAGAATCTGGCCGCTCGTCGGTTCCAAAAGCTTGAGCAGCGTGCGCCCGACCGTCGATTTGCCGCATCCCGACTCGCCGACGAGGCCCAGCGTCTCGCCCGGCGCCACATGGAACGAGACGCCGTCCACGGCAAGGACGTGGCCGGCGGTGCGCGAGAAGATCCCCTTCCTGATCGGAAAATGCTTCTTGAGGTTGCGCACCTCGATCACGGGCGTCGCCGGCAGCCGGGCGCCGATCGAGGAAACTGCGGCACGACTGTCGTTCACGGGGCACGCCCTCCGGTCCGGTCCGAGTGCCAGCACGCCACCCAATGGTCCGGGCGGATCTGCGCCAATTCGGGCGTCGCGCTCCGGCAGCGGTCGCTTGCGTACTTGCAGCGCGGCGCGAAGCTGCAGCCCGGCGGCAGCCGGGCGAGCGAGGGGACGAGCCCCTTGATCTCGTTGAGGCGCCGGCGCCCGTCGGCTGACTGCGAGACCTCGTCGAGGTGCGGAATGGAGCCGAGCAGTCCTTCGGTGTAGGGGTGCGCCGGGCGCTCGAAGAGCTCCGCCACCGGCGCCTCCTCGACCTTGCGTCCCGCATACATCACCACCACCCGGTCGGCGTTCTCTGCGACGACGCCCATGTCGTGCGTGATGAGAATGATCGCCATGCCGAACTTGGCCTGCAGGTCGCGCATCAGATCGAGGATCTGCGCCTGAATCGTCACGTCCAGCGCCGTGGTCGGCTCATCGGCGATCAGGACCTTCGGGTTGCAGGCGAGCGCCATGGCGATCATCACGCGCTGGCGCATCCCGCCCGACATCTGGTGCGGATAGGCCTCGGCGCGCCGCTCGGGCTCCGGGATCGACACCCGACGCAGCATTTCGATCGCCTCGGCGCGGGCCTCTCGCCGCGAGACGCCGCGGTGCACCGCGATGGCCTCGGCAATCTGGTCGCCGACCCGATAGAGCGGATTGAGCGATGTCATCGGCTCCTGGAAGATCATCGAGATCTCGTTGCCGCGGATCTGCTCCATCTCGGCCTCGGAGAGCTCGAGCAGGTTGCGCCCCTCGAGCCGGATGGCGCCGCCGACGATGCGCCCTGGCGGGCTCGCCACGAGCCGCATGATCGAAAGCGAGGTCACGCTCTTGCCGCAGCCCGACTCCCCGACGACGCCGAGCGTCTCGCCGGCGCGGACCGCGTACGAGACGCCGTTAACGGCACGGATCGTCCCCGACGCCGTAAAAAAGTGCGTTTGCAGGTTGTCCACCTCGAGCACGATGGGGGCATCGGCCGCGACGCCTTCCGGGTCCGCCCTGGTCAATGGCGATGCCTGGTTCAACTGCGTGACTCCCTGCTGGCGAGCCGCTACTGTCCCTTTCAAGAAAAAGACCGCAGGCGGCAACGGCAGATTGTCATGCGCGGCGGCCAAAAAGCAAACGCCAAAGGAGGAAACCATGCGTAGGACTGGTGGCGGCGGTTGGGACCCCAATCGCCGCGAAGTGCTCAAGGGTGGCGCGGCGATCGCGGCGGCCGGTGCCGCCGGTGCCGCTGGTGCCTTCTTTCCCGAGCCGGCGGTGGCGAACGTGCCGCTCGAGTTCGACGGCACCAAGTTCCAGCTCGCGGCGCCCGAGCCCAATCCGAAACGGGGCGGCGTGCTGCGCTACGGCATCACCATGCGCCCGCCGCATTTTGATTTCCACCAGTCGGGCACCATCAACAGCCTGGGCTCGCAGGGCTGCATGTTCGACAATCTCGTGCGGCGAGACCCGCGCGACAGCGGCAAGACCATCATTCCCGATCTCGCGCACAGCTGGAAGATCTCGCCGGACGGGACGACCTACACGTTCTTCCTGCGCCAGGGCGTGCTGTTCCACGACGGGGCCGAGCTTACGGCCGAGGACGTCAAGGCAACGTTCGATCGCATCGCCAAGCCGCCGGCCGGCATTTCGATCCCCCGTTCCATTCTGTTCAAGGCGGTGGACACCATCACCGCGCGCGACAAGTACACCGTCGAGTTCAAGCTTGCCGCACCCCGCCCGCCGGCCTTCATCATGGGCGCGATCGCCTCGGGCTGGAACGGCATCGTCCGCAAGAAGACGCTCGAGGACAACCAGTACAATCTGCGCCGCGTCGTCGACATTCCGGGCACCGGTCCCTTCAAGAGCAAGCGCCGCGTCGAGAACGAAGTCTGGGAGATGGAGCGCAATCCGAACTACTGGAACAAGGGGCTCCCCTACCTTGACGGCGTCGCATTCTATCATGCGCTGCCGTTTTCGCCGGAGCTCGCCTCGGCGCTGCTCTCCGGCCGCACCGACTACGCCCGCCTTCTCGATCCGGGCGCCATGCGCAAGGTGAAGTCCACGCCCGGGATGATGGGTCAGGATTTCTACCAGAGCGTGATCCAGGCGACCTGGATGAACGCCAAGAAGAAGCCGTTCGACGATCCGCGCGTGCGCCGCGCCTGTCACCTCGTCCTCGACAAGGCGGTGCTCGTTGACGTGGTCAAGGACGTGGCGCCGATGATGGTTGGCGGTTTCATCTACCCGTTCTCCGAGTTTGCCACCCCAAAGGCGGAGCTCGAGAAGCGCCTCGGCTACCAGCCGGACCCGACCAAGGCCATTCAGGAAGCTCAGGCGCTGATGAAGGCCGCGGGCTACGGCAACGGCATCAAGGGTCTCGACTATCTCGTGCGCGAGGTCGCCTCGTTCAAGCTTTGGTCGCAGGCCATCCAGGCGATGCTCAAGCAGACGCTGAACATCGAGACGAACCTGCGCACCGTGGTCGAGTCGGTCTGGTTCGACGACACCAAGTCCGGCAACTTCGACCTCGCCATCGGCGCCATCGTCTCGACGCTGCTTGATCCGTCGGACTACTTCAACGCCTGGTACAGCCCCGGCGGGCCGCAGAACTACTCGAACTGGGACGACCCGCGGTTCAATGCGCTCGTGCCGAAGATCGATACCGAGGTCGATCCGAAGAAACGGCTCGAGTACATCCGCCAGGCCGAGATGATCATGGAGGAGAACCCGCCGCTGCTGCCGATGTCGTGGGAGAAGATCAACGACGGCTGGTACAGCTACGTGAAGGGCCACAACCCGAAGGAATACTTCGGCATCTACGACGTCGTGCGCATGGACACGATGTGGCTCGACAAGTAACCGCGTCGGAAACGACGCAAGCCGGGACGACGGCCGGCCACTCGTGGACGTGGCCCGTCCCGGCCTTCCATGTCACCGTTGCAATCATGAGCGTGCGACGCAGGACCCGATGTTCAGCTACGTGATTCGCCGTCTCATCTTCGGAGTCCTCACCATTCTCGGCGTCTCCGTCGTCGTGTTCGTGGTAATGCGCATTCTCCCCGGCGACCCTCTGGTTGCCATCTTCGGCCCCGACGGCTTCACCAAGCTCACCGAAGAACAGCGCGCCGGCTACATGCGCGATCTCGGCCTCTCCGATCCGTTGTGGGTGCAGTATCTGGCCTGGATGCAGGACGTCGTCTCCGGCAATCTCGGCCGCTCGTTCTTTCGCTCCGAAAGCGTCGCCGAAATGATCGCCCGCCGCGGTCCGTTGACGGCGCAGATCGCGATCCTCTCCGTCCTCTTCTCCTGGCTGATCGGCATTCCGGTTGCGATTGTGAGCGCCTTGAAGCCGAACAGTGTGGCGGACAATGTCGTGCGCTTCTTCTCGATCCTCTTTCTCGCGGTGCCGGGCTTCTGGCTTGGCATGTTGATCGTGTTGGGGCTGCTCTTTGCGTTCGGCTATCGCGCGCCACTTACCGGCGCGTCGCTGTTTGGCGCGCCATGGACCACGTTCCAGATGGTCATCGGCCCGGCGATCGTGCTGGGCCTCGGCCAGGCCGCCTACATCGCCCGCATGGCGCGCTCGAGCCTTCTCGAGGTGATCCGCGAGGACTACGTGCGCACCGCCCGCGCCAAGGGCCTCAACAATCGCCTGGTGATCGCGCTGCACGCGCTGCCGAACGCGCTATTGCCCGTCATTACGCTTTCGGGAATTCTGCTCGGTTTCGTTCTCGCCGGCTCGATTCCCGTCGAGCGTGCCTTCGGCACGCCCGGTCTCGGCGACAGCATGTTTCAGGCCGTCAAGGAGCGCGACATCTTCGTGATGCAGAACTTGGTGTTCCTCTACGCCGTCGTGTTCGTCGTGCTCAATATCGTCGTCGATGTCATCATCGCCTGGCTTGACCCGAGGATTCGCTATCAATGACCGAGATCGAGACCCGCTCGGGCGGTTCTGCAGGCGCCGGTACGGGAGCCGCGAGTGCATCGATCGCGCTCGACGAGGCTGCAAACGGCATTCCCATCGGACGCCGCCGCAGCTGGCTCGGCGAATTCATCGTCCGCTCGCCGATGTCGGCATTCTGGGGGCTTGTCGTCCTCGCCATGGTGCTGATGGCCGTGTTCGCAGACGTGCTGGCGCCGCACCCGCCGCTCAAGCCGAATTTCCGGATGATGACCAAGCCGCCGAGCGAGCTGCACTACTTCGGCACCGACCAGATCGGCCGCGACACCCTCTCGCGCGTCATCCACGGCAGCCGCACGTCGCTCACCGTCGCGTTCGCCGCCGTGCTCCTCGGCACGACGCTCGGCGCGCTGTGGGGATTGATGTCCGGCTTCTTCGGCGGCCGCTTCGACATCGTGAGTCAGCGTATCCTTGAGTTCATGCAGTCGTTCCCCGACCTCATCCTGGCCATGGCCATCGCCATGGCGCTCGGCGCCGGCACCTGGACCGTGATCGTCGCCATCGCCATCACGCGCATTCCCTTCGGCGGCCGCGTCATCCGTTCCGTGGTGCTTTCGCTCAAGGAGATGCCGTTCGTCGAGGCCGCGCGCGGACTCGGCGCCTCCAACGCGCGGCTCATGTTCCGCCACATCCTGCCGCAGTGCATCGCGCCCTACCTCATTCTCGCCACCACGCATCTGGGCGTCGCCATCGTGATCGAGGCCTCGCTCGGTTTTCTCGGCGTCGGCATCCCGCCGCCGACCCCGACCTGGGGCAACATGCTCTCGGATGCGCTGAACTCGGGCCTCGTGCCGCCGTGGTGGCTGGTGCTCTTCCCGGGACTTGCGATCACCATCACGGTGCTGGCCTTCAACCTTCTCGGCGACGGCATCCGCGATCAGCTCGATCCGCGCCTGCGCCGCTCGGTCTGATTCCGGGGCTTGAGGGAGCGCTCCGGCGCAGAGGCCGCCGGCGCCGGCCTTGCGGGGTTCGTTCGCCGGTTGGGACGGCCGGGGACCCGCGTGAAACAAAGCGGGAACAACGGGCTCCGAAGCAGGGCGAAAGGCACGACGTTGACGGGGTCGCATCGCCTGCGGCGACGGCGGCGGACACCGCTTTTGCGTTGGGACCTCCAGGAGGATTGGCCGCTTCAGGAGCGAGCGGCGCAATCCGCAGGCGGATTGAGCGTCTCGCGTCGCGGTGCGCGCGCTGGCACGCGTTGATCGCGGTCAGGACGCGGGGCAGACGGCGCGGCCAGGATGCCCGCGGACATGCAAACCCTGAATATCGCTGAGCGCCGCGGATCGCTTGTCTTGCCGGGCCACTCTGCCTAGCCTTGCGGCCGCTCGACAGGGCCAGCCTGCCGATGCCCAGGCCTGGATGCCGTTGAGAGGAGTTTGAAGCCGTGACCGAGCACTCGTTCCTCAAATCCGCCGATCCCGCCGCCGCCGCCAGCCGATGGCTCGCCGACTTTGAGAAGGCGGCCGCGAAGGCCGACGCGGCCGCCGCGGCCTCGCTCTTCGTGAAGGACAGCCACTGGCGCGACCTTGTCGCCTTTACCTGGGCCATCCGCACCTACAGCGGCGCCGATCAGATCGAACTGGCGTTCTCCCGCTTCCTGGCCAAGGTGAAGCCAACGCGCTTCCGCATCGCCGAAAAGCGCACGCCGCCGCGGGTCGTCCGGCGCGCGGGCATCGACAACATCGAGGCGATCTTCAACTTCGAGACCGCGCTCGGGCGCGGCAGCGGCATCCTGCGGCTGGTGCCGGCCGCTCCCGGGTCGGCGACGCTCAAGGCCTGGGTCTTCCTGACGACCCTCGACGAGATCAAGGGCCATGAGGAGCGCATCAACGCCCGCCGGCCGCGCGGCGAGGAGTGGTCGGGCGGCTTCGGCGGCGACAACTGGCTCGATGTTCGCCGGCGCAGCATGGCTTATGCCGACCGGGAGCCGGCCGTGGTGGTGATCGGCGGCAGCCAGTCGGGCCTCGGGATTGCGGCCTGCCTCGGCGTGCTCGGCGTCGACACCCTCGTCGTCGACCGGCACGAGCGCATCGGCGACGCCTGGCGCAAGCGCTACCGGAACCTCACCTTGCACAACGAGGTGTTCGTCGACCACATGCCCTACATGCCGTTCCCGCCGAACTATCCCGTCTACATTCCACGGGACAAGATCGCGAACTGGCTCGAGTTCTATGCCGATACCATGGAGCTCAACGTCTGGACGAGCACCGAGTTCACCGGCGGGTCCTATGACGAGGCGTCGGGCACATGGACGCTGACGGTGCGGCGCGCCGACGGCAGCGAGCGCGTGCTGCGTCCGCGCCATGTGGTCTTCGCGACGGGCGTCAGCGCGATCCCGGTCATGCCCAAGATTCCGGGCCTTGAGTCGTTCGCCGGCACCGTCATGCACTCCGCTCACTACCAGGACGGGCGCGACTGGAAGGGCAAGCGGGCCATCGTCTTCGGCACCGGCAACAGCGGCCACGACGTCGCGCACGATCTGTGCAACAGCGGCGCCATCACCACCATGGTGCAGCGCGACACGACGCTCGTCGTCAGCCTCAAGGAGGCGCAGCGCGTCTACGAGCTCTACCAGGAGGGCTCGTCGGTCGAGGATTGCGACCTGATCGCCACGGCGTCGCCCTATCCGGTGCTCGTGCGCGGCTATCAGCTCACGACCAAGCTCACCCAGGAGAACGACCGCAAGCTGCTCGAGGGCCTCAAGGCGCGCGGCTTCCGCCTCGATGACGGCACGCCCGACGGCACCGGCTTCCAGATGAAGTATCTACGCCGAGGCGGCGGCTACTATTTCAACGTCGGCGCCTCCGACCTCATCGTCGAGGGCAAGATCGGCCTCCTGCACTATCACGACATCGAGCGCGTCGTCCCGCAGGGCCTCAAGATGAAGGACGGCCGGCTCGTCGAGGCCGATCTGATCGTCGCCTCGACCGGCTACAAGAACCAGCAGGACGTGGTGCGCCACTTCATGGGCGATGCCATCGCCGACCGGATCGGCGAGGTCTGGGGCTTCAACAAGGGCGGCGAGCTCAACAACATGTGGCAGCGGACGCCGCAGCCGGGGCTCTGGTTCGTCGGCGGCGGCCTGCCGCACGTGCGGATCTACTCCAAGTACCTGGCGCAGCAGATCAAGGCGTGCGAGGTGGGCCTCATCAGCCGCGAGCTTGACCCCGAGGACCTCGTCCTGCCGGTGATTGACCGCAAGGCGGCTTGAAGAGCGCCAGGTTCACGCTGCCGCCCCGGCGCGAACAGGATCGCGCCGGGGAGCGGCATCGCGTGAGGGAGCCAAGAGACCGGCGGCCAACGGTTCGAGCCAGTCGGGACGGCCGCCCGGCAATCCGCCCGCCCCTGCCGAGACGCCCCGCGATTGCGAACAGATTCTTGCCCCCGCCGCTTGCCGCCTATCTGACGCGCTCGAGCTTCTGCAGCGAGCGCAGCGGCCGGGGCATCGGCTGGCCGGGAAAGCTCTGCGGCCAGTTCGTGTAGGCGACCTCACCGACGTAGATGTCGCCGCGGCTGTCCATGGCGAGCCCATGCGGGGCCATGAACTTCCCCGTCTCCAAGCCGGGCCCGTCCTCGCCCCCGAGCCGCGACAGGAGCTGACCCTTCGCGTCGACGATGGAGAGCCGCGGCCCGAGATTCTTATATTTGAGATTGACGGCGAGCGACGGGCCAAGCTCGCCGATGACGAACACGGGCTTGCGCCCTGCCTGGCAGGAGCAGTAGAGGCCGCACGGCCGGTGCAGGTTGTTCCATTGCGTCTCATAGCGGCCGTTGCCGTCGAATACCTGGATGCGGTGGTTCTCGCGGTCGGCGACATAGACCCAGCCGTCGTCGTCCGTTGCGATGTTGTGCACCAGGTTGAACTGGCCCGGCGCCGTGCCGGGCTCGCCCCAGCTCATCAGCAGCTTGCCGTCGGGCGAGAACTTGTGCACGCGGGCGTTGCCGTAGCCGTCCGAGACATAGATCTCGTCCTTCGGCGAGAGCGCCGTGTGCGTGCAGCGGTGGAACGGCTCTCCCGACATGAACGGCGCCGGTTTGCCCGGCACGCCGAGCGTCAGGAGAATCTTGCCGTCGGTCGTGCACTTGCGCACCGTGTGGTCGCCGTCGTCGGTGCAGTAGAGATGATCGTTCCTGTCGATGTGGAGGCCGTGCGCGCGCTTGAACACGCCTTCGCCCCACGAGGTGATGAAGTTGCCGTCCCGGTCGAACACGATCATCGGATGCTCGCCGCGGCAGAAGACATAGACGCGGTCTTTCGAGCAGCACGCAACCGCGGCGACGTCCATGAACTCCCAGCCCGACGGCAGCTTCGCCCAGTTCTCGACGACGCGGTAGGTGTGCTCACCCTGACCGAGCGTGACGGTCATGTTGCCTCTCCTGCCTTTCACGGCCCCTTCAACAGACGGACCACGGCCTCGACAAACACGCGCGCGCCGAGCACGATGTCCTCATCCGAGGTGTTCTCCGCCCAGTGGTGCGAGATGCCGCCGATCGACGGGACGAACAGCATGGCGGCGGGCATGTGCTTGGCGAACACCTGCGCGTCATGCCCGGCGCCCGACGGCATGCGTGCGTGCTTGCCCGGAGCGAGCGTCTCGGCCGCCGCCGCAAGGGCCGCCTGCAGCGCGCCGTCCATCACCGCCGGCTCGCTCTTGCGGATGAGTTCAGCCCTGACGCGGCAGGGTCCTGTCGCATCGGCCGCGGCGGCGAGCGCGAAGAGCTCGGCCTCGAGCCGGGCGAGGACCGCGGGATCGGCGTCGCGAATCTGAAAAAGCATCTCCGCCCGCCCCGGGATGACGCTCGGCGCGCCGGGATCGAGCGTGATCCGGCCCGTCGTCCACACCGTGCGTTCGCCGGCGACCTTCGGAAACCGCTCGTCGATGGCGACGCAGAGCTTGGCGGCGGCGAGGCCCGCATCGCGGCGGATGGCCATGCGCGTGGTGCCGGCATGGTTCTGAGCCCCCTCGAAGGCGATCCGATACTGCTGGATGCCGACGATGCTCGTCACGATGCCGATCTTGAGTCCGTGCGCTTCGAGCCAGTCGCCCTGCTCGATGTGCGCCTCGAGGTAGCCGGCATAGCGCCGGGGCTCGATCGCACGCCGCGGCTTGCCGGCAAGGCCGGCGTCGCGCAGCGCCGCGCGCAGCGCCCTGCCCGACGACCGGTCGCGCGCCCCGTCGATCTGCGCCTCGCTCACCTCGCCGACGGCCGACCGGCTGCCGAGGAAGTGACCGAAGTGGCCTTCCTCGTCGCACCAGGCGCCGACGTCGACCGCCACGCCGGAAAGCGCCGGGTCCGCCTTGACCGCGCGCGCCGCCTCGAGCGCATAGACGACGCCAAGCGGCCCGTCGAGCCAGCCGGCATGGTTCTGGCTCTCGAGATGGGAGCCTGCGAGCACCTTTCGTCCGCCGACGTCGGCAATGCCGATCACGTTGCCGATGCCGTCGATCGTCGTACTGTGCCCGATCGCCTCGAGCTCGCCCTTGAGCCAATGCAGCGCGGCAACGTGCTCCGCCGAGAGCGTCGGGCGGTGCACGCCGGTCTTGTAGGCGCCGATGGTTCGCAGGTGCCTCAAGTCGCGCAACACGCGCGCGCCGTCTGCGCTGGCCATGGCGTCTCAGCCCTTGCTCTTCATTGCCTGGAAGTCGGCGCTGTACTCGTCCTCGCAGTACGTGCCCCCCTGATAGAACTCGCCTGGGCTGTCGGCGCCGGCAGGATCACGGGCAAGCACGTCCGCGGCAAAGTCCTCCGACCGCCCTTCCGGCCGGTAGCCAAGGTCGAGCGCGTGGCTGTTGTCGTACCAGCTCCGCTTGTTGTCGGACACGCCGTACATGACTTCGTAGACAAGTCCCGGCCGCTCGAGGCCGATGCGGATGAGCCGCACGAGATCGTCGGGTCTGAGCCAGATCGCCAACCGGCGCCGGTCGATCGGCGTCTCGTTGACGTTGCCGATCCTGAGCGAGGTGACGCCGATGCCGTGCTTGTAGGCGTAGAGCGCGCCAAGCCCCTCGCCGAAGTGCTTCGAGAGGCCGTAGCGGCTGTCCGGCCGCCCGATCACGTCGATGCCGATGGTGGTCGATCGGGGATAGAAGCCGACCGCGTGATTGGAAGACGCGAACACGATCCGCTTGACCCCGGCCCTGCGCGCCGCCTCGAAGAGATTGTAGCAGCCGATGATGTTGGCGTTGAGGATCGCCTCCCACGGCGCCTCGGTCGAGACGCCCCCGAGATGCACGATGCCCTCGATTCCCGTGCAGATGCGCTCGACCTCCGCCATCCGGGTGAGGTCTGCCGGAATGAAGACCTCGCCGGGTTGCAGGTTTTGCGGCGTCCGGATGTCCGAGAGCACGAGACCGGGATAGATCGGCGGCAGCAGGCGCCGCAGATGGCCGCCGATGCCGCCGGCAGCACCCGTCACAAGAACGCGCTTCATGCAAGAGTCCTCTCGATCGCCGCGGACGCCTCGGTTGGGCCGGAAGGCCGACCGCCGCCGTCGCTCAGGCAGTCTTGCCCAAAAGCGCAGTGCGGGAAAGCCCGTGTCGGCGTCGCTTCCGGCTTTCCGCTTGCTCGGATGCAGAGCGCCGCGGCCGGTCACAGGGGCGGCCGTCGAAGGATCGGGGCGGTGGCGGGCCGGCGACGTGCCATGCTGCCAGGTCCGGGGCGGGGCGGCGCGCTTCGGGCGGCGGAAGCGGACGGCGTCGGCCGTGCAAGCTGGCGGAGACCGGCGCGCGCCTGAGCGAACCAAGGAGTCTCCTTCGCCGGCCGCGGGGGCTGGTCAAAGGGCGCGGCCATCTTGCCGCCCCGGCGCGGGTTCGCGGTCCCTGTCGCCGGCCCGGTCGTGGCGGGTGATGATCAGGCGCGACGCGCGCGATCCGCTTGCCGTTGCGCCGCCGCCCGAAGCGACACGCCGCAAATGATAAGCCTGCAGCGTGACGGCCTGATCCTGTTCGTCCGGTGCCGAGGTGCGCGCCAGCCCATCCGGTGAGCCCGCAACCGAAGGCCCTGGAGACGGCGCTCCTCAGTTCGACGCAATCGTCGGGGACGTGACGCCGCCGGCCGTCGCAGCCGCTGGCATCGGAAGACCATTGGCGGCTCCCGCCTGCAGGACCTGGGGGCGCGCCACGATGCCGAGGCGCTCCTCCGCCGCCTGCAGGATGAGCTGCAAGAGCTCCGAATAGCGCATTCCCTGGAAGCCGGCCATGATGTTGAGCTTTCCGTCCCAGCACCAGCCCGGATTGGGGTTGACTTCGAGCAGCTTGATCTCGCCCTTGGCGTCCGCCCGGAAGTCGAAGCGGGCGTAGTCGCGACAGCCGAGACGCTCGAAGAGGCGCGACGAGTTCTCAATGAGCTGCTGCTGGAGGTAATCCGGCAGCGTCGCCTCGTGATAGCGAATCTGCGTCCAGTAGGGGCTCTCGGGCTCCCACTTCGATTCGTAGCCGAGGATGCGCGGGAGCTTCGGATCGAGACGCGAGTAGTCGACCTCGAGAATGGGCAGCGCACGCAAGCCGAGCTCCGGATTGCCGATGAGACCGACGGAGTACTCAGGGCCCGTCAGGAACTCCTGCACGAGGACGCCGCGGCGCGGGAAATCGCTGCGCAACCGGTCGAGATAATCGAGCAGCGACCGCTCGTTGTGAACCACGGCATCCTTGGTGATGCCCTGCGAGCTGTCGCCCCAGTTGGGCTTCAGGAGCGCGGGAAATACCGAGGGCAAGGTGGCCCCCTGGTCTCCGGGACGGACGTAGGTCTCGAGCGGGACCGGCACGTCGAGCGAGGCTGCGACGGCGCGAACGAGACCCTTGTCGTAGCAGGCGGCCAGCGCCGAGGGCCCGGCTCCCGTGTAGGGAAGCCCCAGCATTTCGAGCAGCGCCGGGACGTGCAGCTCCTTGAAGGGGTCGTTGTTGAACCCTTCGTCGCAGAGGTTGAGGACAAGATCGGTCTTCAACTCCGACAGGTCGCGATCGAGCGTGGCGTGGTTGTTGAGATAGCGGATCTTGTAGGCAGGCAGCTCCGCGAGCGCGTCCTTGAGCTTGCGGATGGTCTCGTGATCCTCGGGATTGAACACGCCGTTCCGCTTGACGGCGTCGGGCAGCCGCGGATCGCCCATCAGCACCGTCACGTCGAGCTGCTGCACCTTGCCCTTGATCTTGCGCGCCGGAAGCTGCGGGGCGTCGGCCGTGAGCAGGATGCGCCGCGCCATCATGCCGAGATCCTGGTCGCGGTCCGACACCGCCTCGGCGGTGCCATGGTGGCGGATGTTGCGGAAGCCCGTTTTCTCGAGGAGCTTCGTGATCGCCTCGCGGGTGTAGAGCCGCTCGGCGTAGAACTGGTCGGCGATGACGCCGGTCTCGTCGTTGACGATGACCTCGCGCGAGATCAGCCGGCTTCCTTCCTTGCTGATCGAGCGCTCGCGGCAGACGAAATGATGCTCGTCGATCCATTCCCAGGAACGGCGCTCGAAGTGTTCCGCCATGTAGGCGCCGTCGGTGATGTCGAGAACGAGCTGACCGGACGGGCGCAGGATGCGGCCGACGGTGGAGAGAACCTTCTCATCGTCCTGCTGATTCGAGAAATAACCGAACGAGTTGCCCATGATGCAGACGCAGTCGAAGCTGTTCTCGGCGAGCTTCGGGTTGCGCGCGTCGCCCTCCTTGAAGACGACCTGGAGGCCTTCGCTCTGCGCCCGCTTCTTGGCGAGGCGGATCAGATAGCGCGAACGGTCGACGCCCATCACGTGGCGGAAGCCGCGCCGCGCAAGCTCGAGGCAATGGCGGCCCTGCCCGCAGCACAGGTCGAGGATCTGGCTGTGGGACTGGATGGCGGCGGCGGAGGTGATGAAATCGACCTCCCGGCGGGTGTTCTCGGAGTTCTCGACGACGTCGCCGTCGGTCTTGACGTAGAGCGCATTGAAGAGCTTGCGCCACCACTCGGCCGGAAGATGGGATTCGAGATCGGCGACGGGGCCTAGGCAAGAGCGCACTGGGGGGCGTTTCGGCCGCTTCGGCTTGGAAGCCATTGCCATGATGGACGAGAGTCCTCCTCGAGCTTTCCCTGCGCGAGCGCCGATCCTCAACCGATCGGCTGTTCGATTGCGACGCGAGCGCGGTCAGGGCGACGGAATTCTGTAATTCCGATCACGGCGAGATTTAGTGCGTCGCCGATGCATGTCAAACGTCATTTGCGCGCCGCTGGCCCGCTGCGCGCATTTTTTCGGGGATCAAGCGCCACCGTCGCTTTCGGATCGCGCGATCTCCACCTGCATCAGGCGCGTCGACGCAGGATCGAGACGAAGAAACCGTCCGTCGCGTGGCTCGCCGGCGTCAGCAGGAGCGATTCGCGATCCCCGTCCGCCGAGGCCGGCGGCTCGCCCGGGAGCGCACGTCGCCAGGCAACCGGATAGGGCTCGATTGCGAACTCGGGCCGCTGCGCCTGCAGCCAGGCGAGCGCGCCCGCGTTCTCCTCAGGCAGCAGCGAGCAGGTGGCGTAAACCAGCGCGCCGCCGGGCTTGACGAGCGGGGCCGCCGTCGCCAGCACCTCCCGCTGATCCCGCTGGCGCAGCTCGACGCTCGCGGGCTTGAGCCGCCACTTCGCCTCCGGCCGGCGACGCCAGACTCCGGTTCCTGTGCAGGGCGCATCGACGAACACGATGTCGAAGCGCGCTCCCAATGCCGAGAGCGCAGCCGTATCGCCGGCCCTTAGCACCTGTGCGTTGCGCACGCCCGCGCGCTTCAGCCGGGCGAAAATCGGCTTAAGACGCAGGCGATCGTCATCGTAGGCGTAAAGCTGCCCGGTGTTCTGCATCGCCGCCGCCAGAGCCAGTGCCTTGCCGCCGCCCCCGGCGCAGATGTCGAGGACCTGCAGCCGGGGGCCTGCGCCGGCCAGGGCTGCGGCGACCTGCGAGCCTTCATCCTGAATCTCGAACCATCCGGCCTCGAAGGCGGCCTCGGCCTGCAGGTTCGGCGTGCGGTGGGGGCCGGTCGGCGGGGGGATGCGAAGTCCCAGCGGCGACAGGCGCGTCTCGACCACTCC
>CAYWBX010000012.1:0-16054 GCA_964456015.1 uncultured Hyphomicrobiaceae bacterium
AACGGCAGTTCGGTGAACAGGAAGGACAGGTTGGCGGCAAAGCGCGGCATGGCGCGGCGTCTCCCTCAAGCGATGGGGCTGGCGTCATCGGTCCGGGGACATTGTCGGGGAGACGGCGGCCGGCCGCAACCGGTTTGCTCGCGGCATGGGCACGACCGCTCGCCACCCTGCGAAGCTCCGCACTTTCAGGGACGCTACTTCCGCTCGCCCGCCGACAGCCGTCGCTCGACCGACTGCGAGTAGCGCGAGATGCCG
The DNA here is from genome assembly GCA_964456015.1 of uncultured Hyphomicrobiaceae bacterium. Taxonomy (GTDB): domain Bacteria; phylum Pseudomonadota; class Alphaproteobacteria; order Rhizobiales; family Hyphomicrobiaceae. The sequence goes on from CAYWBX010000012.1 coordinate 256, forward strand.
TAGCAGAAGAACCAGAAGATCGCCGCGGCGAAGACGTAGCCGGTCATGTTTGTCGTCGGCGCCGACCAGTTCGGATCGGCGTTCGAGTTGAGCTGGACGATGCCGAGCAGGTCGAACAGGCCGATGATGAGCACGAGGCTCGTGTCCTTGAAGAGGCCGACGAAGCTGTTGACGATGCCGGGAATGACGAGCTTCAGGGCCTGCGGCAGAATGATGAAGGTCATCTTCAACCGGTAGGAGAGGCCGAGCGCGTCCGCCGCCTCGAATTGGCCGCGCGGGATCGCCTGCAGGCCGCCGCGGATCGTTTCCGCCATGTAGGCGCCCTGAAACAGCATGACGCCGATCAGGGCGCGCAAGAGCTTGTCGAAGGTCACGCCTTCGGGAAGGAACAGCGGCAGCATCACCGACGACATGAAAAGGATGGTGATGAGCGGCACGCCGCGCACGAACTCGATGAAGGTAACCGATGCCCAGCGCACCAGCGGCATCCGCGAGCGCCGGCCGAGCGCCAGAATGATGCCGATCGGAAACGCGCCAGTGAGCCCGACGAGGGCGACCACCAGCGTCACGAGAAGACCGCCCCAGAGTTCGGTCTTGACCTCCGGCAGGTGCACGAGCCCGCTCGTGCTCATGAGAAAGCGGACGAGAAATGGCAGCGCTAGAAGGAGCGCGAGGCCGCCGCCTTGCCGGGTCGAGGGGCCGAGCAGCGCGCCCGGACCGCGCCGTCCGTCCACGAGCAAGCCAATTCCGACGACGGCGAGGGCAAATCCCAGGTAGTCCGGCCATCCGAGACCGACCGCCCCGGAGCCGTTGAGCAGCCAGAAGATCAGCAACGGCATCAGGAAGAACGTGAACAGAGCTCCCCAAAGCTTTCCCGGGATCCTCGGTACCATCAGCCAGACGGCGCCGACGAACAGCATCAGGAAGGACAGATCGACCCGCCAGCGCTCTTCGAACGGAAAGCGTCCGTAGATGAATTGCGGGAACTTGTTGGCTATGAAGGGCCAGCAGGCGCCCGATCCTTCCTGCCGGCAAGGCACGGCGTTTTTCGTTTCCCAGGGCTCGGTGACGAGCTCCCACACGCGCCAGCCGGAAACATAGACGCCGCCGGGGCCGTTCCAGATCGCCGAGAGGAATGCCCAGTCGATGAGGCCGCGCAGGAACACATAGACCAGATAGAGGCCGATGAGCGTCAGCATCGAGTTCGTGACGCTCGAGAACAGGTTGTCGCGCAGCCAGGCGATCGGGCCCGAGGTGGCGCGCGGCGGCCGTAAGGGAGCGTTGGTCTCGCGGGAGACGTCGATTGCCATTGCGCCCTCCCTACCGCTCGACCAGCGCCATGCGCTTGTTGAACCAGTTCATGAAGAGCGACGTGATGAGGCTCAAGGTCAAGTAGATGCCCATCAGGATGGCGATGCACTCGATCGCCTGATTCGTCTGGTTCAACGTGGTGTTGGCCAGGACGTGCGTGAGATCCGGGTAAGCGATCGCTATCCCCAGCGAGGAGTTCTTGGTCAGGTTGAGATACTGACTCGTCAGCGGCGGGATGATGATGCGCATCGCCTGCGGGATGACGACAAGCCGAAGCGTCTGGCCGTGCGACAGCCCGAGAGCGGATGCCGCCTCCTTTTGGCCTTTTGGGACGCCGGAAATGCCGGCGCGGACGATCTCGGCGATGAAGCCGCCGGTGTAAAACACGAGCCCGAGGAGCATCGCCACGATCTCCGGCAGCACCTCGAGGCCGCCTCGGAAATTGAAGCCGACGAGCCGCGGATAGTCGAAGGTCAGGGGCTGGCCCAGGGCGATGAACAAGAGGCCCGGCAGAACCACCACGAGCCCGAGCGTCGTCCAGAGCACAGGCAGGCGTTCGCCCGTCCGCGCCTGATACCGGCGTGCGAAAACTGCAAACACAGCGGAAAGGACAAGTCCGAGGAGCATCGACCAGACGACGTAGCGGAAGCCCGGCCCCGCGATCGGGTTCGGCAGGTAGAGCCCCTTGATGCTCAGAAGGGCGCCGCCCGGAATCTCGTAGGCCTGCCGCGCGGGCGGAAGATTGCGGATGACCCCGAAGTACCAGACGAAAAGCTGCAGCAGCAGCGGGATGTTGCGCGCGAGTTCGACATAGACCGAGGCGATCTTGGCGATCAGCCAGTTCCGTGACAGGCGCGCGATGCCCATCACGAAACCGAGGACCGTCGCGAGAACAATGCCGATGCCCGACACCAGCAGGGTATTGAGAAGCCCGACGATGATGGCGTCTTGAAAGGTGGAAGCGGCCGAGTAATCGATGAGCCGCTGGGAAATGTCGAAGCCGGAGGTGCGGTCGAGAAAGTCGAAGCCGGAGGCCACATTCTGCCGGCGGAGGTTGATCGTGGCGTTGTGGATCACCATCCAGAAGAAGGCGATCAGAAGGACAACGAGCACCACCTGATAAACGACGGCGCGCACTTCGGGGCGATAGAAGAGGCTCGGCTGGGTCGCGCTTCGGGACACGCGCGTGTCTTCAGCGGTGACGGCCATGCTCGAAACCTCGCTTGCTCGTGCTGAGATGCCCCGTTGCCTGTCGCTTTCTTCTCCGAAACGTGCCGGCCGATCGGCTCGGCCGGCACGAGATCGGGCGCTGGCAGACGATCAGCGGATCGGCGGAGCGTACTGGAGACCGCCTTTGCTCCAGAGGTTGTTCAAGCCGCGGGCGATCTTGATCGGCGAGCCCTCGCCGAGCGTGCGGTCGTAGATCTCGCCATAATTCCCGACGTGCTTGACGATCCGCACGACCCAATCGTTCTCGAGGCCGATGCCCTTGCCGAAGTCGCCTTCCTTGCCGAGCAGACGCTTGACCTCGGGGTTTGCCGAGTTCAGCATTTCATTGACGTTCTTCTGGTTGACGCCAAGCTCCTCGGCGTTGAGCAGGGCGAAGTAGACCCACTTCACCACCGTGAACCACTGGAAGTCTCCCTGACGGACCACCGGCCCGAGCGGCTCTTTCGAGATGATCTCGGGCAGAATGACGTGGTCGCCCGGCGACTTCAGCTTCGTGCGCTGGGCGTAGAGGCTCGAGGCGTCGGTGGTATAGACGTCGCAGCGTCCGCTGTCGTAGGCGGGCACGGCTTCATCGGCCTTCTCGAAGACGACCGGTTTGTATTCGAGCTTGTTGGCCCGGAAGAAGTCCGCGAGATTGAGTTCCGTGGTTGTGCCGGTCTGCACGCAGACCGTCGCGCCGCCAAGCTCCTTGGCCGACTTCACGCCGAGCTTCTTGTTCACCATGAAGCCCTGGCCGTCGTAGAACATGGTGCCGGCGAACACGAGCCCCATGGCGGTATCGCGGCTCATGGTCCAGGTGGTGGTGCGGGACAGGAGATCGACTTCGCCTGACTGCAAGGCGGTGAAGCGCTCCTTGGCCGTCAGCGGCTTGTAGGACACCTTGTCGGGGTTGTCGAAGATGGCGGCCGAAACGGCGCGGCAGAAGTCGACGTCGAAGCCGCGCCACGTGCCCTTGTCGTCCGGGTTAGAGAAGCCGGGGACGCCGGGGCTCACGCCGCAGTTGATGTTGCCGCGCGCCTTGATCTGGTTGAGAAGGCTTGCTGGCTGCTGCGCAACGGCGAGCGTCGACAATCCGAACGTCGTGAGCGCCAGAGCGGCGCCAGCTTTGAGCAGAACTTTCATTCACATCTCCCTTTATTGGCTGATCTGCTACTGCTGCCGAGCGTCCTTGCTCTGAGAACCCGGCAAGGGGCTGTCGGCGAGGTCACCGCGGCGTGAACCACAGTGCTGAAATACTACCACATGTGAACAGCCGCGCTGTCCGGACAACTCCCGTGTTCAATGATTGAGGATCTGCGACAGGAAGAGCCGCGTGCGCTCCTCGCGCGGATTTGCGAAGAAGGTGGCCGGCGGCCCTTCCTCGACGATCTCGCCCTGGTCCATGAAGATGACGCGGTCCGCGACGGCGCGAGCGAAGCCCATCTCGTGCGTCACCACGACCATGGTCATGCCGTCACGCGCCAGCTCGATCATCGTGTCGAGGACCTCCTTTACCATTTCGGGATCGAGCGCCGAGGTCGGCTCGTCGAAGAGCATGATGCGCGGGCTCATGCACAGCGCGCGGGCGATGGCGACGCGCTGCTGCTGGCCGCCTGAGAGCTGGCCCGGGTACTTCTTCGCCTGCTCGGGGATCTTGACCCTGGTCAGGAATTTCATCGCGATCGCCTCGGCTTCCGCGCGCGGCAGCTTCTTGACCCAGATCGGGGCGAGGCACAGGTTGTCGAGAACCGACAGGTGCGGGAACAGGTTGAACGACTGGAACACCATGCCGACCTCGGCCCGGATGCGGTCGATCTGGCGCAGGTCGCCGGTCAGCTCCGTGCCTTCGACGACGATTTTGCCACGCTGGTGCTCTTCGAGCCGGTTGATGCAGCGGATGAGCGTCGACTTCCCCGAGCCCGACGGCCCGCAGATCACGATCTTCTCGCCCCGGGCGACGCGCAGATTGATGTTCCGCAGCACGTGGAACTCGCCGAACCACTTGTGCATGCCGCTGATCTCGATGGCGAGACCGTTCTTGCCCGGCGCAACCGAGGGGGCGGACTCTGAGGCGACACTCGCAGTAGTCATGCGCGCTCCGGCCTTGCGACGTGCCACGTCATTGCCGCACGTCGGTCAAGATTGGCAATTCTGTACCGGGAGATTTGAACGCGCAATCCCATCCTTCGGGCAAGTTGCCTTCCCCGAAAGTCGAAAGCCGGAGCTGGCCGAGGAGACGGCGGCTCTCAGACCACCCCGTCCCGCTTCAGCGCCTCGAGATCACTCTTCGAGAGGCCGAGCCACTCCTGGTAAACGTCGGCGTTATTGGCGCCGAGAACCGGCGATGAGGTCACCTTGACGTAGCTGTCGGACATCTTGACCGGCCAGCCCGGAATGACGACCTTGCCGCGCACCGGGTGATCGACCTCGACGAAAATCTCGCGGGCGCGCATGGTCGGGTCGTCCGACAGCTCTTTCGTGTCCATGACGGCGCCGCAGGGAACTCCTGCCGCGCCCAGCTTTTCCATCGCCTCGAACTTGGTGAACTGGCGCGTCCACTTTTCGATCTCGGCGTTGATCTCCTTGGCGTGATTGCCGCGCATGGGCGGTGTGGCAAAGCGCGGATCGGCCTTCATGTCGGGCCGTCCGATCACGTCGCAGAGGTTCTCCCAGTGCTGATTGGTGGCGCGGCTGGTGTAAATGAACACGTAATCGTTGTGGCCTTCGGGGTGGCACTTGAAAACTTCGCAGGGGGCGTTGCCGAGGACCACGCTGTTGCCGTTGCGCTCGCAAGCCTTGTTGGTCAGAAGCTGGCGCGAGTAGGCGATGCGGCAGTAGTTGACCATGGCATCCTGCATGGCGACCTCGACCTTCTGGCCGCGACCGGTGACGGTGCGCTGGTAGAGCGCCGCGAGAACCCCGATGGCGGCGTGGAGGCCTGTGCCGGTGTCGCCGAGCGTGACGCCCGGTTTCAGCGGCCGCCCGTCGGCCTCGCCGGTAATCGACATCACGCCGCCGGCGGCTTGCGCGATCATGTCGAAAGCGAGATTTTTCTCGTAGGGGCTGCCCTTGCCGAAGCCCTTGACGGTCGCATAGATGATGCGCGGGTTGAGTTTCGCGACTTCCTCATAGGAGAAGCCAAGCTTCTCGATCACGCCGGGCGCGAAATTCTCCGCGAAGATGTCGGCCTTTCGGATCATGTCGCGCAGCATTGCCTTGCCGCGCTCGCTCTTGAGGTTGAGCGTGACCGACTTCTTATTGGCGTTGAGCAGCATGAAGTAGTAGCTGTCGGCGTCCTTGCGCTCGGAGGAGGCCGCGCGGCCCTGCTCTCCACCCTTCGGATTCTCAACCTTCACGACGTCGGCGCCGAGCCAGGCGAGCGTCTCGGTGATCGACGTGCCGGCTTCGAACTGCGTGAGGTCGACGACCTTGATCCCGGAAAGTGCCGGCTTGCCAGTCGCGTTCTGCGGGCTCATCGGTTGTCCTCCAAGCTGCTCCTCAAAGTAACGGGGCGTGCCGCCGTGACGCCTCTCTCGCCGGTCCCGGCGCCCGATGCTGGCGAGCCTCCCGCTGCACAGCGGTGTCTCCTGCCATCCCTTCCGGGTCGCCGGACGGAACCCTGCGGCCCGCCCGGCGCCGGTGCTACTCGATCTTGATGTTGGCGGCCTTGATCAGCTCGCCGATGCTCTTGAAGTCATTCTCGAAGTGCTTCCTTAGGGCGGCCAGATCCTGGATCACCGGAACCGCGGAGGCCGCCTCCTGCGTCGCCTTCATCGCGGGCGTCGCGGAGATCTCGTTCACTTTGGCGTTGAGCTTTTCAACGATCTCCATCGGAGTCCCCGGCGGTGCGTAGAGCGCGAACCAAACGGGGACATCCGCATCCTTCACGCCAGCTTCGGCGAGCGTCGGGACATCCGGAAAGGGGGCGAAACGTTCGGAGTGGTTCACGTTGAGCAGCGTGAGCTTGCCGGCCTTGGCATGCGGCAGCGTCGAGCCTTCGTTCATGATATCGATGACGCCCGCAAGCAGGTCGGTGATGCTGTCGGCGCCGCCGCGATAGGGCACATGCAGGATGTCGACGCCCGTCTTGAACTTCAGCATCTCGTAGCGCAGGTGCGTCGTCGTTCCGGGACCCGAGGAGCCGAACGTGAGCTTGCCGGGGTTCTTCCGGGCGTAGTCGATCATGTCTTGCAGGGTCTTGAAGCCGTGCTTCGGATGCACGACGAAGCCGGAGATGGAATCACCCATCCGCGCGACGGGAATGAACTTCGTCGAGTCGTAGTTCACCTTGCGCAAGAGCGGCTGGAACACCGTCACCGAGTTCGACGAGAAGAGGAATGTGTAGCCGTCGGGGGCTGCCTTGAACGCCGCCTCGCCGCCAATGAGGCCCGACGCGCCCCCGCGGTTCTCGATCACGAACTGCTGGCCGAAGGCCTTGCCCAATGCCTCGGCCCAGGGGCGTGCGAGCAGGTCCGTCGCGCCGCCCGCGGCGAAGGGCACGATGAACTTCACCGGCCTGTCCGGCCAGTTGCCCTGCGCCTGCAGCGCCGCTGGATTGCCCAGGACAAGCGCGCCGGCCGCGACAGCCAGCGTCAAGAACTGACGACGACGCATTCCGATGGTTCTCCTGTTTCCTCGCTTGGGACCAGTAGCCCCGGCCGGTTTTTTGGCGTGCGGCCTCGGGAGGCTGGCCCTGCAGGAAAGCCTATCAATCGAAATCAGCGGGGTTCAAGCAACGTCACGCCCAGAGTGCGGCCGTGACATGCGCGCACGCCTCAAACGCATAGCGTCGGTCCCGTAAGTCCGGAAGGACGCTCGCCGAACCTCTCTCGGCGGCACGCGCCTCAAGCCTGTCCGTGCGTCTCGAACATGGTCGAGGACAGCGCCTGGCGCGCATCCTTGCCGGCCCAGACGACGAACTGAAAGGCTTGATAGTAACGCTCGCACGCTTCAAGGCCAGCGCGCAGCAGCGCCTCGCACTGCCCCGGCGTCGCGATGGCCTCATTGAGCATCAGCGCCTGCCGGAACATGATCAGGCCGTCCTGGGACCAGACGTCGAAGTGACCGAGCCAGAGCTGCTCGTTGATCTGCGCCACGAGACGATAGACCTCGCCCAGGCGGTTGTCTGGAACCTTGAAGTCGAACGCGCAGGCGATGTGCAGCGCTTCGAGGTCGTGCCGCCAGTTGAGCGAGACGTGATAATCGGCCCAGGTGCCGGCGACGCTGAGGGTGAGCTCGTCGTCGCTGCTGCGCTCGCAAGCCCAGCCGTGTGCGTGGGCGACCTGCTCGACGAGGTCCACGGGGTTGGTGACGCGGATGGTGCCGGAATCAGCCGTAGCCATCTTGGCTCCTTTACTGGCACGAAGGACCTGCATCCCCGTGCGGCCGCCTCAAGTCGAGACCGGGGCGAGCTATTCGCAACGAGGCACGAGTCGCAAGGCGACAACCGCAATCGTCCACGCTGAAAGTGGCCTTTCATCGGCAACTCGAGCCGGACTTGGCGCATTTCCGTGGGCAAGGTGTCGAGAAGCTGTTGATGAGCCGGTCGCGCGGTGCGCGGGCCGCATCAGCTGGCAGGCGGCGCGAGGCGGGCTTCGAGCGCGGCAATCCGGGCGGCGAGCACCTCGTTTTCCTCGCGCGCCTTGACGGCCATGGCCTTGACGGCCTCGAATTCCTCGCGCGAGACGAGGTCCATGCCCTGCAGGAACTTTTCTCCCTGCGCGCGGATGATCGTCTCGACCTCGCGGCCGAGGCCTTGCGCGGCTCCGGCGGCATCGGTCAAGAGCTTTGCGAGTTCATCGAGAAGGCGGTTGTTGGTCTGGGTCATCGGCACTCCGCGGTTGGTTGGTCCCTTCCAATATATATCGAGCAGGGGCCGGAGAGGGCGGAAGGCGACTTGAGACGCCATGACCGTTGCAGCGCCAGCCCGGGCCACCTAGAAGTCGCTCGTCCGAGACGAATCCTCTCGCGCGAGACAGCTCATGCTGACGGTCTTCCTGGCGCCCGGCTCACTGAACCATACGGCAAACATTATCAAGGGGTTCGCCATCGCGATCGGCATCGTGGTCGCGATCGGCTTCGTGTGGGCGTGGTGGGCCGCCCGGCAACGCGAGCGGCAGGTCGAAATGGCGGGGCGGGCACGCGCGGCGTTCGCTGAGCACTTGCGGCTGGCGCTGCAGTACCCCGAGATGGCGGAGCCGATGCTCGGCGCCATCAATTCGCCGGCTGAGATCGTGCGCTACAAGCAATTCGTGGCGAGCCTTCTCGCGGCGGCCGACACGGTGCTGCTTTATGATCCGAGTCCGGCGTGGCGGGCCGCGCTCCTGCGGCAGCTTGCGCCGCACAAGTCCTATTTGGGGTCGGAGGAGTTCCGGTCCGGCGCCTCGGCGGACTGCTCGGCGGAGCTCAACGCGCTCATCCGGCAGGCCTGCGGAGGCTGACCTGTGAGCGCGGAGGTGGTCGGCATCATCGTTGCCGGCGCGCTCCTCGGCGGTTTTGTCAATGGATTGACCGGTTTCGGCACCGGGCTCACCGCCATCGGACTCTGGCTCTACGTGCTCCCGGCCCCGGTCGCGGCATCGCTGGTGATCGCCACCTCCATCCTGGCACAAGTGCAGAACGCGCCGCTCATCTGGCGCCGCATCGATTGGCCGCGAACCCTCCCCTTCGTGATACCGGCCCTGGCGGCGGTGCCGCTCGGAGCCAGCATCCTGTCCATTGCCGACGGCCGGGCAATCGAGTTCGGCGTCGGGCTCTTCCTCGTCCTCTATGCAACAGTTGCGCTCGCTCGATCAGAGGCAATCGTGGTGAGCTGGGGCGGCCGGCCTGCCGATGCCGGCGTCGGCTTCGCCTCTGGACTGCTCGGCGGCCTCGCGGGGCTGTCGGGGCCGCTGATGGCGCTCTGGGCGGATCTGCGCGGCGGCGGCAAGGAGGCGCGGCGCACCCTGCTGCAGACATTCAATCTTGTCGTCCTCGTTGCCGCGCTCGCAGGTCATGCCGTCGCCGGGCATCTCACCCGCGAGGTGGGATACGCGCTGCTCGCAGCGTTGCCGGGGACCGTCCTTGGCGCGCTTGCAGGGGCGGCGGTCTACCGCCGGATGGGCGATCGCGGATACCGGCGTGCCGTGCTGGCGCTGCTCCTTCTCAACGGCTGTTGCCTCGTCCTCTTCGCCGGCCTCCGTTAGGCCGTTTGGCGGCCGGACAGGGAGCGGGTCAGAGGTTCATTTCGTCGCGCTGGCAACTCTGGTCCGGACATTGTAGGAAGCATGGCGACATTGCGGCGAGCGTCTGGCTCGCCGCGGCAAAGCCTTGGCCCGCCGGGCCGGGAGCTGAGGGGCGGGCATGGCGAAGAAGCTGATCATCGACGGTCAGGAAATCGAGGTCGAAGACGGCATTACGCTGCTGCAGGCTTGCGAGCTGGCCGGCGTCGAGATTCCCCGTTTCTGCTATCACGAGCGGCTGTCGATCGCCGGCAACTGCCGCATGTGCCTCGTAGAGGTCGTCGGGATGCCGAAGCCGCAGGCCTCCTGCGCGCTTGGCGTGAGCGACCTGCCGCCGAACCGCGATGGCAGTCCGAAGGTCATCAGCACGCGCTCGCCGATGGTCAAGAAGGCGCGCGAAGGCGTGATGGAGTTCCTGCTCATCAACCATCCGCTCGACTGCCCGATTTGCGACCAGGGCGGGGAGTGCGACCTGCAGGACCAGGCGATGGCCTTCGGCAAAGGCGGCACGCGCTATGCCCTCAACAAGCGCGCCGTCGAGGAGAAGTATCTGGGGCCGCTCATCAAGACCGCGATGACGCGCTGCATTCAGTGCACGCGCTGCGTGCGCTTCATGACCGAGATTGCAGGCGTCGAGGAGCTTGGCGCCATCGGCCGCGGCGAGGACATGGAGATCACGACCTACCTCGAGAAGGGCATGATCTCGGAGCTTTCGGCCAACGTCGTCGACCTCTGTCCGGTCGGCGCGCTCACGCACAGGCCATGGGCCTTCAATGCTCGGCCCTGGGAGCTTCGCAAGTTCGAGTCGATCGACGTCATGGACGCCGTCGGATCGGCGATCCGGGTCGACGTGCGCGGCCGGGAGGTGATGCGCATCCTGCCGCGCAACAACGATGCCGTGAACGAGGAGTGGATCTCGGACAAGACTCGGCACGTCGCCGATGGTTTGAGGACGCAGCGGCTCGACCGCCCGTATGTGCGCCAGAACGGACGGTTGCGGCCCGCGACGTGGGACGAGGCCCTCGACCTTGCGGCCGAGCGTCTGAAGGCCGCCGATCCCGCTCGCATCGGTGCGATCATCGGCGATCTCGCCGGCGCCGAGGAAATGTTCGCTCTCGGCGAACTGATGTCCTCGCTCGGGGCGCGGAGCGTCGATTGCCGTCAGGATGGCGCGAAGATCGACCCCGCCTTAGGCCGGGCCGGCTATCTCTTCAACACGCGCATCGAGGGCATCGAGCAGGCGGACGCGATCCTGCTCGTCGGCGCCAACCCGCGCGTCGAGGCGGCCGTTCTGAATGCCCGCATCCGCAAGCGGTGGCGTCAGGGCGGACTGGTCATCGGGCACATCGGCGAGGCCGCGGACCTCGCCTACCCGGCCGATGCCATCGGCGCCGGCGGCGATGCGCTGCGCGAAGTCGCGGAAGGCCGTCATGCCTTTGCGGGTGTCCTGCGCGCCTCGCGCCGGCCAATGGTGATCGTGGGAGCGGGGGCGGCCGCGCGGGCGGACGGTGAGGCCGTACTGGCGCTCGCGGCCCGGATCGCGCGGGATGCGGCGCAGGGCAAGGAGCCCGGCTGGAACCCGTTCAACATACTGCACACCGCGGCTTCGCGCGTTGCGGGGTTGGAACTTGCCCTGGTGCCCGGACCGGGCGGGCGCGATGTTAAGCAGATGCTCGCAGGCGACATGGAGGTCGTCTACCTCCTCGGCGCCGACGAGATCGACACGAGCCGGCTCGGGCGGGCTTTTGTGATCTATCAGGGCAGCCATGGCGATCATGGCGCCCACCGCGCCGACGTCGTCTTGCCGGGGGCGGCGTACACCGAAAAGTCCGCGACCTACGTCAACCTGGAGGGCCGCGCGCAGATGACGGCCAAGGCGGCCTTCCCGCCGGGCGAGGCGAGGGAGGACTGGTCGATCATCCGGGCGCTGTCGGGCAGGCTCGGGCGGCCGCTTCCCTACGATACGCTCGCGGCCTTGCGCGCGCGCCTCTATCAGGCGGCCCCCCGGCTTGCCCGGCTCGACGCGGTCGAGCCCGGGGCGCTCGAAGGGCTCGATGCGCTGATCGCCCGCGCCGGCCCGATCGGGGCGGAGCCGTTCCGGTCGGCGATCGCCGATTTCTATCTGACGAACCCGGTTGCTCGCGCGTCCGCCATCATGGCCGAGCTCAGCGCGCTGAAGTCGGGCAAGGCCGTGCGCGCCGCGGCGGCGGAATAGAGGGTGATGGTCGCGATGCAGGCATTCTGGGACATCTGGGGTGGAACCATCCTCTGGCTTGCCTGGACGGCGGGCATGAGCGTCCTGTTGCTCGTGTGCCTTCTTATCATCGTCGCGTATCTTATCCTCGTCGATCGCAAGGTCTGGGCAGCCGTGCACTTGCGGCGGGGTCCGAACGTGGTCGGACCCTTCGGTCTGCTGCAGTCGTTCGCGGACCTCCTGAAGTTCGTCATCAAGGAGCCGGTCATCCCGTCGGGCGCCGACAAGGGCGTGTTTCTGCTGGCTCCGCTCGTGACGGCCATTCTGGCGCTCGCCGCGTGGGCCGTGATCCCCGTGTCCGAGGATGGCCTCGGCAAGTGGGTGATCTCGGATCTCAATGTTGGGATCCTTTATATCTTCGCCATCTCATCACTGGGCGTTTACGGCATAATCATGGGCGGTTGGGCGTCGAACTCGAAGTACCCGTTTCTGGGATCGCTGCGCTCGGCGGCGCAGATGGTGTCTTACGAGGTCTCGATCGGGTTCGTCATCATCACGGTGCTGTTGCTCGTCGGCTCGCTCAATCTCACCGACATCGTGCGCGCGCAGTCCGCCGGGATCGGCACGCGCCTCGGGCTTGCGCCGTCGCTGCTCGACTGGCACTGGCTGGCGCTCTTCCCGATGTTCGTCGTCTTCTTCATCTCGGCGCTCGCCGAGACGAACCGGCCGCCGTTCGACCTGCCCGAGGCCGAATCCGAGCTCGTCGCCGGCTTCATGGTCGAGTACTCCTCGACGCCCTACCTGCTTTTCATGCTCGGCGAGTATGTGGCGATCGTGACCATGTGCGCGCTGACCACGATCCTGTTTCTCGGTGGCTGGCTGCCGCCCATCCAGACTGCGCCGTTCACCTGGGTTCCGGGCGTGATCTGGTTCCTGCTCAAGATCACGTTCGTGTTCTTCATGTTCGCCATGGTCAAGGCGATGGTGCCGCGCTACCGGTACGATCAACTCATGCGGCTCGGTTGGAAGGTCTTTCTGCCGCTGTCACTGCTAATGGTGGTGGTGGTCGCCGGCGCCCTCCAGTATGGCCCGCCGGGGCTTGTGAGGTGAGGGTCGGCTGATGGATACCAACACGCTGCTCGGGGTTCTCTTCGTGGCGACGGGGGTGGCGGATTTGGCGATGGCGCGCATGCTTGCCGACAAGCTTCCGCCGGCGGCGCGCACGGGGCTTATGCTGTTCGGTATCGTGTTTTTGGCTGCCGGAGCGGCGCTTGCGCTGCGGCTGGTGAGGGTGGTCTAAAGGCGGGCGCAGAAGGCATCGCATCGTGAACATCGGGCAAAGCTTCAAGTCGCTCTTCCTCAAGGAGTTCGTCTCGGCGTTCTTCCTGTCGATGCGCTACTTCTTCAGGCCGAAGCTGACGCTCAACTACCCCTTCGAGAAGGGGCCGTTGTCGCCGCGCTTCCGCGGCGAGCATGCGCTCCGGCGCTATCCCAACGGCGAGGAACGCTGCATCGCTTGCAAGCTTTGCGAGGCCGTCTGTCCGGCGCAGGCAATCACCATCGAGGCGGGACCGCGCCGCAACGACGGCACGCGGCGCACCACCCGCTACGACATCGACATGGTGAAGTGTATCTACTGCGGTCTGTGCCAGGAGGCCTGTCCGGTCGATGCCATCGTCGAAGGTCCGAATTTCGAGTTCGCAACCGAGACGCGGGAGGAGCTCTACTACGACAAGGCACGACTCCTGGCCAATGGCGATCGATGGGAGCGCGAGATCGCGCAGAACATCGCCCTCGACGCGAAATACAGGTGATCGTCGGTCGGTCGGTCGGCCGCCGCGCGACGGGAGAGACGGGCAGAGGCGAGCGCCGGCCGCCGCTGGGTGGGAATGAGAGCTTGAGCGAAAGGTCGCGGGCCCTGCCCGCCGCCTGCCGCAGGGAAAGACGGGCAAGATGACGATCGCCGACTTCTTCTTCTACCTCTTTGCCGCGCTGACGGTCGCGGCGGCCGTGATGGTGATCACGGCGCGCAACCCGGTCCATGCCGTACTGTGGCTGATCCTCGCCTTCTTCAACGCCGCCGGTCTCTTCGTGCTCCTCGGGGCCGAGTTCCTGGCGATGATCCTCGTCGTCGTCTACGTCGGTGCGGTGGCCGTTCTGTTCCTTTTCGTCGTCATGATGCTCGACGTGGATTTCGCAGAGCTCAGGGCCGGTTTCATCAAGAACGCGCCGGTCGGGCTTCTCGTCGGAGCAATTCTGCTCGCCGAGCTTGTGCTTGCCGTCGGCTTCCGGCTCGCGGCCCCGGCGACCACGGGGCTCGCCGCCGCGCCGATCCCCGCATCCGGCGTCTCGAACACGGCGGCGATCGGGCGGATCCTCTACGTCGAGCCCTATGTCTATTTCTTTCAGGTCGCAGGCCTCATCCTGCTCGTGGCGATGATCGGCGCGATCGTGCTCACGCTGCGCCACAAGCAGGGCGTGAAGCGGCAATCGATCGCGGCACAGAACGCGCGCGGGCCGGCCACGGCCATCGAAGTCGTCAAGATCGCCTCCGGCGGCTTCACGATTCCGGAAAAGCCCAAGGCCAAATCGAAGGAGCCGGCATGATGGCTGCAGGCTTGCAGATTGCTTCGGGCCGCAAGGGCGGCGGACGGGAAGGCGTCTGGTCGCCCGTCGAGGCCAAGGGAGCGGTGCGCGGTGGGGTGAGCGAAAGGGCTCGCGGGGGCCGTCGAAAAGCGAGGGACGCATGACTGTCGGACTGGCCCATTATCTGACGGTGGCGGCATGCCTCTTCACGATCGGCGTGCTTGGCATCTTCCTCAACCGTAAGAACGTCATCGTCATTCTCATGTCGGTCGAGTTGATGCTGCTTGCGGTCAACATCAATCTGGTTGCGTTCTCGGCGCACCTCGCCGACCTCGTCGGCCAGCTCTTTGCGCTCTTCGTGCTGACCGTCGCAGCCGGTGAGGCGGCCATCGGGCTTGCGATTGTCGTCGTCTACTTCCGCAATCGCGGCACGATCGCGGTCGAAGACATCAACATGATGAAGGGTTGACGCCGCCGATGATCTATCAGGCCATCGTATTCCTGCCGATTCTCGGCGCACTCATCGCGGGCTTTCTCGGCCGCGCCATCGGGCCGCGCGGCTCGGAGATCGTGACGACCTCTTTCCTTTTGGTCGCCGCCGCGCTGTCCTGGCTGGTTTTCTGGAACGTCGGAGTGGGGCACGAGACGGCAAAGGTGACGCTCGTCAGGTGGGTGGTCTCGGGCGATCTCGACGTCGCGTGGGCGATCCGGGTCGACACGCTGACCGCCGTCATGCTGGTGGTGGTGACGACCGTATCGGCGCTCGTTCACCTCTATTCCATCGGCTACATGGCCGAGGACGATAGCCGGCCGCGCTTTTTCGCCTACCTCTCGCTCTTCACCTTCGCCATGCTGATGCTGGTGACGAGCGACAACTTCCTGCAGCTGTTCTTCGGCTGGGAGGGCGTCGGCCTCGCCTCCTACCTCCTGATCGGCTTCTGGTACCTGAAGCCCGAGGCGAACGCGGCGGCTATCAAGGCCTTCGTCGTCAACCGCGTCGGCGATTTCGGCTTCGCGCTCGGCATCTTCGGCCTATTCGCCGTGACGGGCAGCATCGCCTTCGACGAAGTGTTCAAGCAGGCCCCCGCGCTCGCGGGCAAGGAGATGCTGTTCCTCGGGCAGTCGTGGGACACGCTGACGGTGCTCTGCCTGCTGCTGTTCATGGGCGCGATGGGCAAGTCGGCGCAGTTCCTGCTGCACACCTGGCTGCCCGACGCCATGGAGGGCCCGACGCCGGTCTCGGCGCTGATCCACGCCGCCACCATGGTGACGGCCGGCG
>CAYWBX010000013.1:0-15793 GCA_964456015.1 uncultured Hyphomicrobiaceae bacterium
GATCCGCAGCATCCGCGCCACGGCGAAATCGAGGAGGTCGCCGCGCGTCAGGATGCTTTGTGCGACCACCACCCCGCTGAGGAAGAAGAACACCTGCACCGCGTGCTCGCCGAGCGTGTAGCCGGTCCACAGCTTGAGCGGCTCGAGCGTCACCTGTGCCGTTGCGAACCAGTAGGAATGCGAAACCAGAACCGCCAGTGCCATAGCGAGACGCAGGGCGCCGAAGTTGTTGTCCTCGGGCTTCAGGATGTCGGCGAGGCGGGGGTGAGATTTTGGCATCATTCGGCGCTCATACGGGCTCTGCGGCGGCCGGAGACGGCTGCCTGGTTTCCGGTGAGCGATGCAGGATGAATGCCAGTACGGCGCCGGCGGCGCGAGATGCGGGAGATGGTGAACGGGTGCCGATGCGCACCTCGGCTGCCCCTCAGCCGGTGAAGGTCGCCAGCACCTCCTCGATCGCTTTCATCTGGTTGCCCGAGGCCGACGACGGGACCACGATCGGCGTCCGGATGCCGGCTGCAAGCCAGGCCTCGAGCCCTTCCCGGACCTTTGCCGCCGGCCCGAACAGCGTGCAATCAGCAAGCCAGGCGTCGCTCATGAGCCCCGGGATGTCGGCCTCGCGCTTTTCCGCGATCGCCCGCTCGATCGCCGCCTTCTCACCGGCGTATCCCGCCTCGATCCAGTAGTTCCGGTAGTTCGGAAGCTTGACGTAGGGCACGAGCGTGCGCCGGTTGACGGCCTTCGCCGCGGCGATGTCGTCCGAGATGCACGTCGGAATCATGTTGCCGATGAAGAAGGCGGGATCGTTGCGTTTGTCTTGCGGAAGGACCGCGAGCGAGGCGCCCATGTGCGAGCGCGCACCATTGGCGAAGACCATGCCGTCCGCGATCTCGCCGGCGAGCCTGATCATCTGCTGCCGCAGCGTCGCCAGGATCACTGGCGGTAAGGCCCCCAGCCCCTCCTCGTTCTTGAACTTGCTAACGAACGCGCGAATGTCGGCGAGCGGCTTGCCCGGGCTCACTCCCATGCGCACGTGCGCGGGCGTATGGCTCACCCCGATGCCGAGCCGGAAGCGACCGCCCGACACTTCGTGCATGAACGCCGCGCTTTGTGCAAAATCGAGCACCGTGCGCGAGTAGATCGGGGCGATCGAGGTCGCGATCGTGATCCGGTCCGTTGTCACGCACATCGCTTCGCAGAACGTCATGTTGCCGAAAATGCTCGGCGCATAGATGCCGGCAAATCCGCGCCGGTCGAACTCGCGCGCAGCCTCGAGCGTGGCGCGGCGGCGGCCGGGGACGGCGACGAGACTGACGGCGGGCATCGGCAGGGGCATCGGGCGCTTCCTTCGCGGGGAAAATGATCGACGCAGCTTAGCCGATGCCGTAACCGTCGTCGCCCTGTGAGCGACCTTGGCAAGACCGCCCGTGTCGGGATCGCGCCGGATGGCTGGCAAGCACGTGCGATTGCCGTAGACTGAAGCGCGATCGACACCAGGGAGCGAGCGATGCCGGTCCGCGTTGCCATGTACGACAAAGGCTATCAACACATCGGCGAGCTCCTCGCCGCCCTCGGGCTCGACATCGAGATTGCGACCTTCGACAGGTCCGGCCGCTACACGCTCCGCGGCGCCGCCAAGGACCCGGCCGAGGTCGACGTCGACTACGTGTGGCTCAGCTCCCAGATCAACGCCGACGGATTTCAAGAGGGCGCCTTCGACCTGTGCCTCAAGACCCGCTCCATCAAGGTCCTGCAGACCTACAACGCCGGTCTCGATCATCCCTTTTACAAGGCGTTGTCCGCCAAGGGCACGCGCATCTGCAACTCGAGCGCCCAGGCGGTCGCCATCTCCGAGTACGTCCTCGCGCAGGTGCTCGCCGTTTTTCAGCCGATCATGGAGCAGCGCGCGCTGCAGGCGCGCCGGGAGTGGAAGATCACCCCCTACCGGGAGATCGCCGGCACGCGCTGGCTGATCGTCGGCTACGGGCCGATCGGCCGCGAGATCGCCGCCAAGGTGAAGGCGCTCGGCGCTTCGACGGCGGTGGTCCGCCGCAAGCCGGCGGTGTCCGACATCGTCGACGAGGCGGGAACGCTCGCCGATGCGCCGCGGCTCGCCGCTACCGCCGACGTGATCGTGCTCGCCTGTCCGCTGACCGCCGAGACGCGCGGCTTCGCCGGCGCCCGCTTCTTTTCTGCGGCTAAGAAGGGCGCGACGCTCGTCAATATCGCCCGCGGTGGCCTTATTGACGACGCGGCACTCCTCGCGGCGCTCGACGATGGCATAATTGCCTGTGCGGTCCTCGATGTCTTCCGCGAGGAGCCGTTGCCGCCGGACCACCCCTATTGGGGTCACCCGAAGGTGCGGCTGACCGGCCACACGTCGTTCGCCGGCAGTGGCGTGCGCGGGCGCTGGGATCGTCTCTTCCTCGACAACCTGCCCCGCTTCGTCCGCGGCGAGCCGCTCATCAACGAGTTCGATCCGCGCGATTTCCCGTGATCTGCCGAACGAGCCGGCGGAAGGGATAGGCGAGCCCGGCCCGATCGCCTACGATGTGTTTCGAGCCGCAATGAGGAGGGGAGTGCCCATGCCGCGACATCGCGCCTTTGTGCCCCATGGCGTCATTCCGGCCGTGCTGCTGCCGTTCACACCGGATCTGGCGATCGACGAAGCCGCTTTCCGCGCGCATCTGCGCGACGTCGGCGCGACGCAGGGCATCACGGCCATCACCGTCAACGCGCACTCGACGGAGGCCGCTTCCTGCACGCTGGAAGAGCAAGCCCGCGTTATGGACATTGCCATGGACGAGATCGGCGACCGGCTGCCGATCATCCACGGCGTCTATGCCGAGGGAAGCCTTGAGGCGGCGCGCATCGCGCGCCAGGCTGTTGCAGGCGGCGCCTCGGCGCTTCTCGTCTTTCCGCCGGGGCCCTTCACGCTCGGTCACCGTCCACCGATGGTGATCGAGCACTTTCGTCGCGTCGCCGACGCGGCCGGCGACGTGCCGCTCATCGCCTTCAACTACCCGCTCGCCATCAATCAAGGCTACACGACGGAGATGATCGCGGCGTTGGGCGAGGCGGTGCCGACCATCCGCGCCATCAAGGACTGGTGCAACGTCCCCGTCCAGCACGAGCGCAACATCCGCGTCCTCCAGGCGCTAACGCGACCGATCAACGTGCTCTCCACGCACTCCGCCTGGCTCTTCTCCTCGCTCGTTCTCGGCTGCAGGGGCCTTCTGTCCGGCTCCGGCAGCGTCATCCCGGATTTGCAGGCCGAGCTATTCGCCGCCGTCGAGCGCAACGATCTCGCCGCGGCGCGCCGCCTCAACGACCGCATCCACCCGCTCGCCGAGGTGTTCTATGCCGCGCCGGCCGTCGACATGCACAACCGCATGAAGGAGGCGCTGGTTCTCATGGGTAAGCTCGCTTGCCCGGCCGTGCGTCCGCCGCTTGTCAAGATCCCGGACGAAGAGGTCGCACGCATCCGCAGGGCTTTGGTCGCGGCCGGACTGATCGGCACAGGTCGGCGCGCGGCGGCCGAATAGGAATGCCAGCGATGCAGTACACAACGCTCGGCAAAACCGGCCTCAGAGTGAGCGTTGCCGGCCTCGGCTGCGGCGGTAACAGCAAGATCGGGCTCGGCGCCGGCCTCTCGACCGCCGGATCCGTCGCGCTGGTGCGCGCAGCCCGCGACCTCGGCGTCACCTTCTTCGACACAGCCGAGGCCTACGGCACCGAGGAGATCCTGGGCGCCGCCTTCTCCCCGGCGGAGCGCGCGTCGGTGGTCATCTCGACCAAGAGCCGCATCCTCTCAAACCTCATCCGCGGCGGCGAGCGGATGCCGGCGGCCGCCGTCGTCGCCAATCTGGAGGCCTCGCTGCGCCGGCTCAGGACCGACTACGTCGACGTGTTCCTTTTGCACGGCGTCAAGCCCGCCGACTATGCGTATTGCGAAGCGGAGCTCCTGCCGGCGCTCCTCGCCGAGCAGGCAAAGGGGAAGGTGCGCCATCTCGGCCTTTCCGAAACCGCGCCCAACGATCCCGAGCAGCGGATGCTGCAGCGGGCGCTTTCCGAGCCCCGCTGGGCGGTTTTCATGCTCGCTTTTCACATGCTGAATCAAGGCGCGCGGCGCGATCTCTTTCCGCGCACGATGGCCGCGGGCGTCGGCACGCTGCTCATGTTCGTCGTCCGCAACATCTTCTCACAGCCCGGCGTGCTTGCCGCCACCATGCGCCGCCTCGCCGCCGAGGGGAAGGTGCCTGCCGAACTCGCGGCCAAAGAGAACCCGCTCGAGTTTCTGATCCACGCCGACGGCGCAAAAAGCCTAACCGATGCGGCCTATCGCTTCGCGCGCCATCAGCCGGGCGCCGACGTCATCCTCTTCGGCACCTCGAGGATCGAGCATCTGAAGAGCAACGTCGAGTCGATCCTTTCGCCGCCCCTGCCGGCCGCCGACGTGGCGCGACTCCACGCGCTGTTCGGATCGCTGCGCGGCGTTGGCCTCGATGCGCCCAACGACGGCAAGTCGGTCAATCAGCAGGCCGCAAGGCTGGGTTGATCGGCGGCACCGCTCCAGAACCCGGCTCGAACGGAGGACCGGATCATGCGCTTTCAAGGGAAGGTCGCGCTCATCACCGCGGCGGCAAGCGGCATCGGCCGGGCCACCGCCGACATCATCGGGGCGGAGGGAGGGCGCATCGCCGCCGTCGACACCAACCGCGAGCGGCTCGATGCCACGGTCGCCGCGCTGCGCGCCGCAGGCGGCGAGGCCCAGCCCTACTGCGCCAACGCGCTTGAGCCGAAAGAGGTGCAGGCCACGGTTTCGGATGTCGTCCAGCGTTTCGGCCGCATCGACATCCTGGTCAATGCGGTCGGCGGCTCGACCATCATCGCCAAGCCCGCCGCCGGCATCGACGAACTGTCGCTCGCGGACTGGCGGGCGCTCATCGACTTCAACCTGACGGGAACATTCCTGTTCACCAACGCCGTTGTGCCCATCATGAAGCGGCAGGCAAGCGGCAAGATCGTGAACCTGGCGTCGATCGCCGGGCGCGGCAAGAGCACAGCAAGCTCGGCCGCCTACGCCGCCGCCAAGGGTGGCATCATTGCGCTCACGACCAAGCTCGCCAATGAGCTCGGTCCGTTCGGCATCAATGTCAACGCCATCGCGCCCGCGACCACGCTCACCGAGCGCATCCGCCCGCGCTGGGAGCAGCGCCCGCCGGAACTGCGCCAGAAGGACATCGAAGCGACGCCGCTGCGCCGCATGGGACTTGCCGTGGACCAGGCGCATGTCATCGCCTTTCTCGCGTCGAGCCACGCCGATTTCGTCACCGGGCTGACCATCGACGTCACCGGCGGGCTGTAGGGCCGCAAGCCCTTTCGCTTGGGACTGGATCCCCAATCTCGATCGTTGCCGCCCCCAAGGAGCGAACCCAAATGGCCGATATCGTACTCATTCACGGCGCCTATCAGGGTGGCTGGATCTGGAAGCTGATCGCGGCGCGGCTCAGGGCGCAAGGCCACAACGTCTTTGCGCCGACGCTCGACGGCTGCGCCGAGCTTGCGCATCAGCTGCGTCCCGGCATCACCACCGAGACCCACGGCGAGCAGATCGCGCGGCTCCTCTACTTTCAGGACCTGAAGGACGCGATCCTTGCCGGCACCTCGAGCGGCGGCATGGTG
The DNA here is from genome assembly GCA_964456015.1 of uncultured Hyphomicrobiaceae bacterium. Taxonomy (GTDB): domain Bacteria; phylum Pseudomonadota; class Alphaproteobacteria; order Rhizobiales; family Hyphomicrobiaceae. The sequence continues at coordinate 5,686 of CAYWBX010000013.1, forward strand.
ATGGCGTCGGCCGCCGAGAAGGCGCGCGAGCGCGTCGCGCGCGTCGTCTTTGCCGATGCGCTCGCGCTCTTCGACGGCGAAAAGATCCGCGACATCGTCAAGCGGCCGGCCGCCGTCAACACGCCCTTGGCGATCGGTCCGACGCGCGAGGACGCCTATGGTCGGCTGCTCGCAGGTCTCGAGCCCGCATTGCGCAACTGGGCGGCGGACCGCATGGGTCTGCATCCCGAGGCGGTCTTCCATCAGCCGGTGAAGCTCGCCTCATTCTGGGACCAGACATGGGACGCCGACGTGCTCTACTGCAGCCAGGCGCCGAACCCGGGCGAGGCCCACATCCGCCGCGCCGCAGACCGGCTCAAGGCACGCTGGCATGTCCTCGATACCGGCCACTATCCGATGCTGAGCATGCCGGACGAACTTGCGCGCATCATCGCCGGCGGTTGAACCCGTGCCGTTGAGCCCGCAACCGCCGCCCGAGCGCCCATTTCCGGTAATGACGGCCGCAATCTCCTCTCGCCGCCGGCAGGCGGCTGCGTCTACTCTGCATGTCCCACCGCCGCTCGGCCCCGAGGGGCGCGCGGTCGCCGCAACTCCGTACCGGCATTGCCATGGCCAAACCAGCCGGATCGAGCCTTGAGACCGTCGGCATCTTTCGCGGCCTGTCCCCGGAGGATCGTCAGGCCATGGAAGCCGAGCTCGTGACCCTGCCGCTCAAGCGGGGTGACACGCTGGTTCGCCAGGGCGACGCTGCCGATGCCCTCTTCATTGTCGTCTCGGGCCGCTTCGAGGTCCGCATCGACGGCCGCGACGGCGTGGTCGCCGAGCTCGGACCCGGCTCTCCGGTCGGCGAGATCGCCTTCCTCGCCGGGGGCACCCGCACGGCGACCGTGATCGCGGCCCGCGACAGCATCGTGCTGCGTCTCGGTCGTGCCGAGTTCGACCGCCTGTGCCAGCGAGCGCCGCAGATCTGGCCCACGCTGACGGCGACGCTGGCGCGCCGCCTCGCCGACACGAACGCCGGTCGCACGGTTGCCGCCGACCCTGCGCCGCGCACGATCGCCATCATTCCCGCAGGTGCCTCCCCCATCTCCGAAGCCTTTCTGGAAAAGCTGTCTGCCGCATTTCGGGGCCGCGGCCGCACGCGCATGCTCACATCCGGCACCCTTGGGGACGTCATCGGTCGGGCCGGGGACATTGCGAGCGATGCTGCGACTGCGGCGCTCAATGCGCTCGAGGCCCGCCTTGACACCGTGCTCTACGTCGCTGACCCGGAGCTCACGGCCTGGTCCGAGAAGGCGATCCGCCAGGCCGATCTCGTCCTCGCCGTCGCCGTCGTGGAGGGCGAAGCCCGCGCCCCGGTCGCGCTCTCGCCCCACGAGCGTCTCGCCGCCCGTCTCCTCGGCCAGCGCCAACAGCGTCTCGTTCTCTTGCATCGCCAGCGCATCGCGCCTCGCGGAACGCGGCACTGGCTAGCGAGTCGCCGGGTCCACATGCACCACCACGTCGCGCTCGCCGATGACCTCGACGTGGAGCGGCTGGTGCGCTTTCTCGAGGGCAGGGCCGTCGGTCTCGTCGCGTGTGGCGGCGGCGCCTTCTGCGCAGCGCACACCGGCCTCTACAAGGCCTTCATCGAGGCGGGCGTCGTCTTCGACATCATGGGCGGCACGTCCGGCGGCAGCGCCATGGCCGCGGCTTTCGCCATGGGCCTCGATCCCTATGAGATCGACCAAGTCACGCACGACATCTTCGTCACGCACGGGGCACTCCGCCGGTATACCTGGCCGCGCTATTCGCTCCTCGATCACACGCACTTCGATCGGCTGCTCGCCACCTACTACGCCGGCATCGACATCGAGGATTTGTGGATCCCGTACTTCGCCGTTTCGACCAACCTGTCGCGCTACTCGCTGCATCAGCACCGTTCGGGGGATCTCTGGACAGCCGTGCGCGCCTCGGGCTCGATCCCGGCGCTGCTGCCGCCCTATTACACCGAGGATGGCCAGATGCTGGTCGACGGCTGCCTGCTCGACAATGTCCCGGTCCAGGTGATGCACGCGCTGAAGCGGGGGCCGAACATTGTCGTCGCCTTCGAGGTGCCGAAGCTCGAACGGTTCGACGTGGACTATGGCGCCTTGCCCTCGCGCAACGAGCTGCTCACGCGCGCCCTGCGTCCCTTCGGCCGCAAGCCGCTTCCCGACGCGCCGAGCCTCGGCACTGTGCTCCTGCGCAGCCTGATGGCCAACCGGCAGGACTTCGAGCGCCACCTTCGGCCCGATGATTTCCTCATGGTACCGCCGTTGCCCGAGGACATGAGCATCCTCGACTGGGGCCGGCACTCCGAGCTCATGGACCTCGGCTACCGGTGGTGCCGGTCGGAGATCAGGCGGCTCTCCGAAGCGCCGCCTGCCGCCATGGCCGGGGCCAAGGCCGGTCTCGACCGCGCCATCGCCCTCGTGCGTCCGCAATCGCCACATCGTGACCAGACGTGAGTTTCAGGCCGTGCTGCTTTCGACTATAAGCCTCGTCCACTGGTCCCCTGCGGTCCGCCTCGATGTGTACGCGCGACCCTGAGGTGGCCGGTTCGGGCGGTCGGCGACGACCTGAAAAGAAGGGCCGGCCGCGCACGAGGACGAAAGACGCCAAGCCGGCTTGACGAGGTCTGCTCATGGTCACCCGCCGTCGGTTCAGTCTCGCGGCCCTTGCGTCGGGCGCGACGGGGCTGTTCTCCTATGCCCGCGCCGCCGAGCCCGAGAAAGAGGGAGACTTTCCCGTGAAAAAGAGCCCCGAGGAGTGGAAGAAGATCCTGACGCCGGAGCAGTACTATGTCCTGCGCGATCACGGCACCGAGCGCGCGTTCACCAGTCCCCTCGATAAGCTCTATGCGCCCGGCAAGTACCATTGCGCCGGTTGCGGCCAACTTCTGTTTACCTCCGACACCAAGTTCAACAGCGGCACCGGCTGGCCGAGCTTCTGGAAGCCGGTCGACAAGGCGATCGGCACCAAGACCGACCGCTCCTTCTTCATGGTGCGGACCGAGGTGCATTGCGCGAACTGCGGCGGCCATCTGGGTCATGTGTTCGACGACGGTCCGCCGCCGACCGGCCTGCGCTACTGCATGAACGGCGTGGCGTTGAAGTTCGTCCCCGAGCCGGACAAACCGGACGAGAAGAAGTCCTGATCTGACAGCGAGCCCGGCCCGAAGCGGTCGAAGGGAGGTTGCGAATGCGTCGTCATCTCGGTGCGATGATTGCAGCTCTCGTCGTGCTTGCAGCACCAGGGCCGGCGCCGGCGCAGCAGACCGAAGCCGCGAAGCTCGAGACGGCGACGTTCGCCGGCGGCTGCTTCTGGTGCGTCGAGGCCGACTTCGACAAGGTCGACGGCGTCGTCTCGACCACCTCCGGCTACATGGGCGGGCACACCAAGAACCCGACCTATCAGGCGGTGACGGCCGGCGGCACCGGGCACCTCGAGGTGGTTCAGGTGAAGTTCGATCCAGCGAGGGTGAGCTACGAGAAGCTGCTCGAGGTCTTCTGGCACAGCATCGATCCCTACGATCCGGCCGGCCAGTTCTGCGACAAGGGCGACAGTTACCGTACCGCGATCTTCACGCATACGCCTGAGCAGAAGGCGGCGGCGACGGCCTCGAAAGAACGGCTCATGAAGGACAATCCGCTGAAGCAGCCGATCGTAACCGAGGTGCGTGAGGCGGCGGAGTTCACCGCTGCAGAGGACTACCACCAGGATTATTACAAGACCAATCCTTTGCGCTACATGTACTATCGCTTTGCTTGCGGCCGCGATGCGCGGCTCGAACAGATCTGGGGCAAGAAGGCGACGAACTGAGCGCCGTCAAGTGCGCTCATCCTGTCGCAGCCCACGCCCATGAGCGGCGCGTGGCGCCGCAAGCGCCGCTGCCGAAGCCGGGGCACGGTGTTTGCGTCCGACGCAAGGGTGCTTGGCGGCAGCGCGGATGAACGCCCATGCTACGGTTGAATGTCCGCCCGCCGGCATGCGATTTTCCCGCCCGGAGCTTGAACTGGCGGGGCAGAGGTTGCGCATGGCGGACGACATCATCATCGAGGCAGGTCCTCTCACCAGAGCGGTGGAAGCGATTGTCGCCAAGGGCGGCTCCGGTCCGCGCGAGGCCTCCCTCGTCGCAACCAACCTTGTCGAGGCAAATCTCAAGGGACACGACTCGCACGGCGTCGGGATGATCCCGCGCTACATCGACTCGCTCTTGGAAGGCGGGCTCCAGGTCAACCAGTCGCCGAAGATCGTGCACGACACCGGGCCGCTGGTTCGCATCGACGGTCAGCGCGGCTATGGCCAAGTGATCGCTCACGACAGCATGGTGATCGCCATCGAGCGCGCCAAGCGGCACGGCATCTGCGCGGCCGGCCTCTACAACGCCCATCACATCGGCCGGATCGGGCATTGGGCGGAACAGGCCGTGGCCGAGGGACTCGTCGCGATCCACTTCGTCAACGTCGTCTCGCGGCCGATCGTAGCTCCATGGGGCGGCGGCGATGGCCGCTTCGGGACCAACCCGGTCTGCATCGCAGTGCCGCGCGCGAAGGGCGACCCGGTCGTTCTCGACTTCGCGACGAGCCGCATCGCGCAGGGCAAGACGCGCGTCGCTCACAATCAGGGCAAGGCCGTCGCTCCGGGTACGCTGATTGACGACAAGGGCCGCCCGACCACCGACCCGCGCTATGCCGTGGTTGCGCCGCACGGCGCCATTCTGCCCTTCGGCGAGCACAAGGGATCGGGGCTTGCGCTGATTGCTGAACTGCTGGGCGGTGCGCTGACGGGCGGCGCCACCGGCCGCAACGCCTTCGATGGCCGGCGCAGGGTTCTCAACGGTATGTTGACAGTGCTGCTCGACCCGGCACGGCTTGGCACGGCGGAGCATCTCCAGTCCGAGATGGAGGCGTTTATCGACTGGATGACGCAGTCGCCGCCGGGTGAGGGATTTGACAAGGTGCGCATCGCCGGGGAGCCGGAGCGCGAGTGGAAAGCCAGGCGTCTGGCGGAGGGGATTCCGGTCGATGCCACGACCTGGAGCGAGATTGTCGAGGCGGCCGCCAAGGTCGGCCTTGCGGCGAACGATGTCGCCCGCCTGGCCGGTCTCTAGACGACCGCCAGGCGTTCCCGCGCGCTCTCGCCGTCAACGCCGCGGCCGCCGTCGGGGCTCCAGGGCGCCGCCGTCCGGGTCCGACGCGCCGGCTGCGGGCGAACCCGCCTGCCCGCGCGGCTGGGAAGCGCCGCCTTTCGGTTGCGTCGCCGCGACTGGCCGTGTGGGCGCAGCGCAGTCGGTAAGCCAGATGTCGAAAACGGGATGCTCGACCGCGTTGAGCCCCGGGCTTTCCGCGAACATCCAGCCGCTGAAGATGCGCTGCTCTTTGCCGTCGAGTAGAACTTCCTGGATTTCAACAAACGAGGTCGTCTTCGGCGGCTCGGTCGGGGCGCGCGTGTAGCAGGCCCGCGGCGTTACCTTGAGGGCCCCGAAATTGACGGTGTCTCCGAGCTTGATCTCGAGCTTCGAGATGCGCGCGGTCACCTTATCGAGGGCGGCGAAAACGGCGACCCCGTTCTCGATCCGCTGGGCGCGCGCCGCACCGGAGAACGCGAGCAGCAAGACGATCGCCGCAAGAGAAATCCCTGGGCGCGGCAGGGAAAGTCCGCAGCCCGTCGTCGGGCGATGATTGCCTGCACGCGCCGCCATCTCCGTCAATCCTGCTGTGAGGCGCAGAACAGCCCAGCCGCCCCGGCCTTCGCGGTCCTGTCGAGCCCCGACTTCAAGGCTTGCGCGGGAACGCAAGAACGGCTCGTTGCCGGCAAAAAGCGGCGCGATCGTGGCCGCCTCGTGCCCTTCGCCAGTCACTCCGGCGACCACGGCTGATAGTCACCTGTCGCGCGTGGGCGCCTGCCGGCGGCAAGGATCGAGCCTTGTGGGCGGTAGGCCTCGACCGTCCCGGTCATGTTTTCGCGATGCGGCTTCTCCCAGCGGCGCGGCTTGTAGCTCTGCGCCGTCGGCGGCTCGTCCACGATGTAATGCATCCAGGCGTGCCACTCTGGCGGGATCTTCGAGGCCTCGGCGAGGTTCTTGTAGATAACCCAGCGGCGCGGTACGCCGAGCGGTCCGACCCCCTTCGACTGGACGTAGTACCTGTTCCCTTCGCTGTCGGTGCCGACAAGACGGCCGCGCAGCGCCGTGTAGATGCGGTTCGACCAGGTGTTGCCGCCCCACCAGCTGAAAATCTCAGAGAAGATGCCCATCCGCGTCCCTTGCCACTCGGCGAAAGCCGGCGTGTCGGCTTGCCGCCGCGCCAACAGGCGGTATGCCACTCAAACGATCAGATTGTCCAGTCGCAGGACTGGGTTATGGAAAGAGTCGTGGCGTCACAGCCTTACAAGCTGCGATGTCGTCTGACGGTAGAGCGGCCGCGATCCTTATCGCGGCGGCAGCAGCCGGCGTTCCTGCAGGTCGCGGATCAGCCGCACGAACATGTGCTCGCTGTCCATGACCTCGGTGAAGCCCGCCTGCATGAGCTTGATCGTCGAGGAGAACGACGCCGGCGCCGCCTCCGTGCGGCCCGTCCCGAGCTGGTAGTCGGCGTACTGGAACGACAGTCCGACAAAGGCTTTAAGGTCCGGGGACTTGAGACCGTGCCGCGCCCGAATGGCTGCCCATTCGGCCTCGCACGGGGCAATCTGCGCCTGCATCCGGCAGGGCCGCGCCGTCCCGGGCGGCATCCCGAGCGCGTCCGCGATGGCCGGCCAGATGTTCTGCCACACGAAGACGTCGCCGTTGGCGACGTTGAACGTCGCATTGCGGGCGGCCGGCGCCTCGCCCGCCCAAGCGATCGCGCGTGCCAGGAGGCCGGCATCGACCACCTGTGCCACGCGCGGCGGGCCGCCTGGATAATGCAACGGCTCGCCGCGGGCTTTCAGGATCGCACCGTAGACGCCGATGGCCGGAATGAGGTTCATGGCGCTCCCAAGCGAGAAGCCGGCGATGAGCACGGGCCGGAAAATCGTGAAATTCCAAGCCTGACCGCGCTGGCGCTCCCTCAGATAGTCCTCCTGGTTCCAGTAGAAATTCGGGATGTCGCGCGCCTCGGACCGGCCTTCCCTGGCGGGCACTTGCATCGGCCTCACATGCACGCCGTAGGCCTTGGTGCCCTGCAACAGCGCGACGTGCCGCAAGCCGCGGGCGACGCAGAGCAGCGGGTCGAGCAGGTTGCGCAGCATCTCGTCGTTGATCCGGATCTGCTCCGGATCGCGCCAGCCTGCGATCAGATCCGGACGCTCGTAGAGTGCCGCGAACACGACATGCGTGGCGTCCCGGAACTCGGAAGCGACCGCCATCGCGGCCCCGCGATCCCGCAGGTCGAGGGCGCGATGCTCGGCCCCGAAGAGGTCCTCGGGCCGCCGTCGCGAGAGCGCGATGACGCGAGTGCCGGGCTGCCGGCCGAATACCTCGAGCGCGGCCTGTCCCACAAGACCCGTCGCGCCGGCGATAAGAACTGTCTTGGCGCTCATGACGCCTCCTCGGAATCTGCAGGCGGCGGGCCGCCGCTCAACGTCGATTTCATGCTATCAGCCGACCGGCTGCGCGGGCCAGCGCCGCCGTCTCCGCCAAGGCCGCACCATGCCGGGACTGCCAGCCGATGCGATGGATTTTCCTGCTTCTCAATGCCGCCAAGCTCGGGCCGGCGCTCTGGTCGTCGCTCTCGATCGTCGCTTCGATTTGGGTCTATGCGCAGCTCTTCGGCTGGCCGTTCGCGGTCGGCTTCGTCGGACTTATCTTCATCCATGAGCTCGGCCATTATCTCGCCGCCAAGGACCGCGGACTCGACGTCGGACTGCCGGTCTTCATCCCGTTCGTCGGCGCCTGGATCTCGCTGCGCGAGCAGCCCATGAACGCTGAGACCGAGGCCTACATCGCCTATGCCGGCCCGTTCGTCGGCACCGTCGGGGCCTTTCTCTGCCTCTGGCTCGGCCGCGAGCACGACAGCACGCTTCTGCTCGCGCTGGCGAAGTCCGGCTTCATCCTCAACCTGTTCAATCTGATTCCGGTCTCCCCGCTCGACGGCGGGCGCATCACGGCGGTTCTCACCCCTCGCGTCTGGCTGCTCGGTGTGCCGTGCCTGCTCTCGGTGTGGGTCTTCTGGCCGAGCCCGATGCTGGTTCTGGTTGCGCTCCTGGCCGCACCGCAGATCATCGCTGCCTGGCGTTACGATCCGGCGGCGCCGGAAAACCAAGTCTACTACGGCGTGAGCTGGCAGACCCGCATCCTGTGGACGCTGCTCTACATCGGCCTTGTCGTCATCCTGGCGCTCTTGATCGCCGAGGTGAACGCCGTCATGCGCGCCCGGCTCGGCTGAAGCCCCCGGCCATGGGTGTGCTCGCCCACGATTCCCCTTCACAATCGCAGCGCAACCGGCGACGCTGCCGCCAATCACCCTTCGACACGCGACCCTCAAGGGAGTGCCTCATGAAGTCACCATTCGATCTCACAGGCCAAGTGGCGGTCATCACTGGCTCAAGCAAAGGCATCGGCCGGGCGATCGCCGAGACCATGGCGCAGATGGGCGCCAAGGTCGTGGTCTCGAGCCGCAAGGCGGAGGCCTGCGAGGCGGTGGCGGCAGGCATTCGCAAAGCCGGCGGCGAGGCGATGGTGATCCCTTGCAACATCGGCCGCAAACCCGACGTCGAAGCGCTGATCAAGGGGGCCATCGCCAAATACGGACAGGTCGACGCGTTGGTGTGCAACGCCGCGGTCAACCCCTATTTCGGTCCGCTCTCCGGTATCCAGGACGAGCAGTGGGACAAGATCATGGAGAGCAACATCCGCTCGAACCTGTGGCTCGCCAACCTGGTCGCGCCCGGCATGGCGGAGCGCGGCGGCGGCACCATCACCATCATTTCCTCGATCGGCGGGCTCAAGGGCTCGGCCAAGCTCGGCGCATATGGCGTCTCGAAGGCGGCCGACTTCGGCCTCGCGCGGGCGCTAGCCGTCGAATGGGGCCCGCGCAACGTCCGCGTCAACGCCATCGCGCCGGGCCTCGTCAAGACCGACTTCGCGCGCGCGCTCTGGGAGGACAAGGAGAACCTGGCGAAGCGCCTCGAGAACTCGCCCCTGAAGCGCATCGGGGAGCCGGCCGACATCGGCGGCATCGCCGCCTTTTTGGCGTCTCCCGCGGCCTCCTTCATCACCGGTCAAGTGATCGTCGCCGACGGCGGCGTCACCATCGCTTGACGTTCGTCCGGAGTGGACAAACGCCACCGTCAGCGCCACCCTGCTGGCGCCGATAGTCGAACCGGCGAGAAGGCATCGTACCCGTCTGCCCATGCGCCGGCGGCTTGGCCGCGTCCCGAGGTTGGCCGTGCCGGTCCGGCGGCAGAACAAGCCGGGGGTTTCGGCGCAGCCTGAAGAGAGGTCGAGAAGGAGAGTCTGTCTGTCATCACGGCAAGGCGCAATGGACCGCAGAGTTCCAGCGCCGACAACAAAGGGAGGTTTGAATGACGTCTACTTCCGTCACCCGGCGGCGGGTGGTTGCTACGTTGGCCGGTGCCGGCGCTGCGCTGGCAACCCCCGGCATCGCCAGAGCGCAGAAGTATCCTGAAAAACCGATCACGCTCATCGTGCCCTGGCCGGCCGGCGGCTCGACCGACGTGGTCGTGCGCGCCATGGCGGAGGTGGCAAGCCGCAATCTCGGCCAGACCGTCGTGGTTGAGAACAAGGCCGGCGCCTCCGGGACGCTCGGGCCCGCCACGGTTGCCGCGACGGCGAAGCCGGACGGCTACACCATCGTGCAGATGCCGATCACCGTCTACCGCTTTCCGGTGATGAAGGGCCAGAAGGTGACCTGGGACCCCTTCAAGGACTTCACCTACATCATCCACATGACCGGCTACACGTTCGCGATCGGTGTGCGCGCCGATAGCAAGTTCCAGACCTGGAAGGACGTCGTCGCCTACGCCAAGGCCAATCCCGGCAAGCTCACCTACGGGTCGCCGGGTGCGGGCACGTCGCTGCACATCGGCATGGAGCTGATCAGCGCCCACGACAACATCCAGGTGACGCACGTTCCCTTCAAGG
>CAYWBX010000014.1:0-15181 GCA_964456015.1 uncultured Hyphomicrobiaceae bacterium
GCACGCCCTCGGTGTCGCTCGTCTGCACGCCGGTGCGCAAATCTTTCACCATCTGATAGGGCTGGAGGACATAGGAGCGAATCTGGTGGCCCCAGCCGATCTCGGTCTTGGTCGATTGCTCGGCCATCGCCTTCTCCTCGCGCTTCTTGAGCTCAAGCTCGTAAAGGCGCGCCTTGAGGCGCTTCATGGCGGTGTCGCGGTTCTGGTGCTGAGACCGCTGCTCCTGCGAAAAGACGACGATACCGGTCGGCTTGTGCACGATGCGCACGGCCGACTCGGTGCGGTTGACCGACTGCCCGCCGGCGCCCTGCGAGCGGGTGAAGGACAGCTCGATGTCGGCCGGGTTGATCTCGATGTCGATCGAATCGTCGACGACTGGGTAGACCTGCACGCTGCAGAACGAGGTGTGCCGGCGCGCGTTGGCGTCGAAGGGAGAGATGCGCACCAGGCGATGGACGCCGGCCTCGGTCTTGGCCCAGCCGTAGGCGTTCTCGCCCTTGATCTCCAGCGTCGCGCTCTTGATGCCGGCCTCGTCGCCGTCGCTGACATCGGTGACGGTCACCTTGAAGCCGCGCCGCTCCGCCCATATCGTGTACAAGCGCAGGAGCATGGCGGCCCAGTCCTGGCTTTCGGTGCCGCCGGCGCCGGCGTGGATTTCGATGTATGTGTCATTGCCGTCCGCCTCGCCCGAGAGCAGCGCCTCGACCTCGCGCCGCTTGACCTCGGCGACCAGCCGTTCGAGCGCGGCCTCGCCTTCCTTGACGCTGGCCTCGTCGCCCTCAGCCTCGCCAAGCTCGATCAGGGTCTGGGCGTCGTCGAGATCGCGCTCGAGCTGCCGGTAGCCGGTGATGGATCGCTCGAGCTGCTGGCGCTGACGCATCACCTTCTGGGCGCGCTGCGGGTTCGACCAGAGGTTCGGGTCCTCGCTTTCCTTGTTCAGCGCGTCAAGCCGGGTCTGGGCATTATCCCAGTCAAAGAGACCTCCGCAGAAGGGCGAGGGATGATTTGATGTCGCCAATGAGCTTTTCGTGCTCGGCGCGCATGGCGTTCTCCTGACATTCGATTCGCGAGCGATCCCGCGTGCTGTATATGGGGCGTCTTGCCGGCGCGCAAATGGTGGGCCCTGTGGCAGGAGCGCGGTAAGGGATGACCTTGCTGTGGCGGCCTACCAAAGACCGCCGCCGGGCCGGCGGATCGCGCGTTCGTCGTCGCGCTGAATGCCGAACGTGCCGCCTTGCTCGGTGGTGAAGCCGACGACGGAGTACTGATCGTCCGGCTCCTCGTTCGGCTTGAAGACCTCGAGGATGCTCTCCCCGTCGCCGCCCTGAGCGCGCAGCCCCGTGCGCGCGTTGACGCGGACGAGCTTGATGCCGGGCGGCTGGCGGAACGGCACCGCCTTCTTGCCGGCCAGCGCTGCCTTCATAAAGTTGGCGAAGATCGGGGCGGCGATCTGGCCGCCGGTGGCGGCCTTGCCCATGGGTTTCGGGGTGTCGTAGCCGATAAAGACGCCGACCACGAGATCAGGCGTGTAGCCGACGAACCAGACGTCCTTCGAGTCGTTGGAGGTGCCGGTCTTGCCGGCGATCGGCACGTCGGGGATGATCTGCTTGACGATCGTGGCAGTGCCCCGCTGGACGACGCCTTCGAGAATCGACGTCATCTGGTAGGCCGTGTGCGGGTCGATGATCTGCTGGCGGTCGTCGACGATCTCGGGTTCTGGCTGATTGCGCCAGGCATCCGCCTTGCATCCGCTGCACGAGCGCCGGTCGTGCTGCCAGACTGACTTGCCCCAGCGATCCTGGATGCGGTCGATCAGCGTCGGCTTGATCTTCTTGCCGCCGTTGGCGAGCATGGCATAGGCGCCGGTGATGCGCAGCAGCGTCGTCTCGCCGGCACCTAGGACCATGGCGGGCAGCGGCGCCAGATCGTCGTAGATGCCGAACCGGCGCGCGTACTCGACCACGAGCGGCATCCCCATGTCCTGCCCGAGCCGGGCGGTCATCTGGTTGCGCGACTTCTCGATGCCCGTGCGCAGCGTGGCAGGGCCGAGCGACTGCGACTTGTTGTAGTTCTCAGGCCGCCAGACCTCCTTGCCCGGACCCTGCTCGATCTCGATCGGGGCGTCGAGGACGATGCTGGTCGGCTTGTAGCCGTTGTCCATGGCGGCGGCATAGACGAAGGGCTTGAAGGTGGAGCCGGGTTGTCGCCGCGCCTGGGCGGCGCGGTCGAACTGGCTCATGGCGAAGGAAAAGCCGCCGACGATGGCGAGCACGCGGCCGGTGTGGGGATCCATCACGACCATGCCGCCGCCGACCTCGGGCACCTGCATCAACGACCAGACGGCGCCCGGCTTGTCGGCATTGTTCGGGTCCTTCGGGGCCACCCAGATGACGTCGCCGACGGAAAGCACATCGGCGGGTCCGGGGTTGCGCGAGGGCTTGCGGTTCGCCCACTTGATCTCGTCGTAGAAGATCTCGACGCCATGGCGCTCTGGGGGAATCCGGCCGTCGGGCAGCCTGTTCGGGCGCAGCCCGACCGTCACCTTGCGCTGGTCGACGCTGGTGACGACGGCGAGCCGCCATGGTGCGATGTCGGTGGCGACGTCCATCTGCGCGAGTGCCGTCCCCCAATCGCCCGATACGTCGATCTTGTTCAACGGCCCTCGCCAGCCGCCGAGCGTGCCCCCTTGACCATCGGAACGGGGAACGCGGTCGAAGGCGACCAGGCCGTCGATGAGCGCGCGCCGCGCAAGCGCCTGGAGATGTGGATCGAGGGTCGTTCGCACAGACAGGCCGCCGCCATAGAGCTTCTCTTCGCCGAATTCGGCGATGAGTGTGCGACGCACCTCTTCGGCAAAGTAGTCGGCCGCGTAGATCTGCGTGCCGAACGAGCGGAAGCGGACTTCGATGGGTTTCGCCTTGGCGGCCTTCGCCTCGGCGGGGGTGATGAACTCGTTCTCGGCCATCTGGTCGAGAATCCAGTTGCGCCGATCGATGGCGCGGGCCTTCGAGCGCTCGTCGCGCGTCGGGTGATAATTGTTCGGAGCCTTCGGAAGCGCCGCCAAAAAGGCTGCCTCCTCGACGGTGAGCTGGCCGAGCTCCTTGCCGAAATAGTTGAGCGCGGCCGCCGCCACGCCGTAAGAGCCGATGCCGAAGTAGATCTCGTTGAGATAGAGCTCCAGTATCTTGTCCTTCTTATAGGCGCGCTCGATGCGGATCGCCAGGATGGCTTCGCGCAGCTTGCGGTCGAAGGTCCGCTCGCTCGAGAGCAGAAAGTTCTTGGCGACCTGCTGCGTGATGGTCGAGGCCCCTTGCAGGCCGCCGCGCCCCTTGATCTTGCCTTCCACGAATTTGATGGCGGCGCGCGCGATGCCCATCATGTCGAGCCCGCCGTGCTCGTAGAAGCGACGGTCCTCGGCGGCAAGAAAAGCGTTGATGACGAGCTTCGGGACGGTGTTGATCGGAACGAAGATGCGGCGCTCGCGGGCATACTCGGCGATGAGCGAGCCGTCATGGGCGTGAATGCGCGTCATCACCGGGGGCTCGTAGCGGGCGAGGCTGTCGTAGCTCGGCAGGTCGCGCGAGGCGCGCCAGAGCAGGAAGCCCGCGGCGCCAGAGCCCGCCAGAAAAAGAACGACGGCCGACGCGAACAGAAAGCCCAGAAGATTCACGACCCAGCTTCTCCGTCGCCGCTTGCGCGGCCGGACCGGCATCGGAGGTGGAATTACGGGCGCTCGCATTGGGCCTCGGGGCGTTCGGGACTTGTCGCTGTGTAGTGTCGGTTCGCGCCAGCATCAAGCTTGCAGGACACGATGCGCTGCACCGTGGCGCGGCGGCAGCGCCGCCGGCGGGTCGAATCAAGGGACACGCGCAGGTGGTATTCCTCCCCCGGCCGCAGCTTGCTGCGGCCGCGGGTTCGCTTCGGCGCAGGCATGGCAGCGTCGCTTTCGAATGACGCCGTCATCCTTAGCCCGGAGATGGGAATGGAATGTGGCAAGCCTCCTCGCGCTCCACCGATTGCCACGTCCCGTCGCGTGTCGCCGCGACGCGCCCGGCCGCTGGCGGCTGCCATGCCCACCGCCTCTACTCGGCCCGCCCAGGCCGACGCTGGAGGTAGCCGTCAACGGCGCGCGCAACGGCTTCGCCGACGCCGCGCTGCCACGCTTGCGATGACATCTGCCGCTCGTCCTCGGCGTTACTGATGTAGCCGAGTTCGATCAAGACGGCCGGCGAGCCCAGCTGACGCAGGACCTTGAAGGGGCCGGATCGCGCCGGGTCCTTTGCCAAGGCGAGCCTGTGTCGCAGCTCGCGCACCAGATGCGTGCGAAAATCCGACGCCAGAGTCGTGGTCTCGCGGCGCACGAGATCGAACAGGATGTTGCGGACCTGATCGTCGGCGGCGGCGACGGCCGGATCGAGACCGGCCAGCAGGTCGGCCGCATTCTCCTTCTCCGCCAGTTGGAGAGTTCTGGCGTCGCTAGCTCTCTCGGAGAGCGTGTAGATGGTGGCGCCACGAATGGCCTGGGCCAGCTCGCGCTGCGCCAGACTGTCGGCATGGATCGAGATGAAGAGATCGGGCTGGTGGCGTCTCGATATGTCAAGCCGTTGGTCAAGCGAGACAAATGTGTCCGATGAGCGTGTCATGACGACGTCGCAGCGCCGGAGCGCGAGCAGGCTTCGCCGAACCTCCAGGGCAACGGCCAGGACGATGTCCTTCTCGAGCCAGCGCGTGCCCTGAGCCCCAGGGTCGATGCCGCCATGGCCCGGGTCGATCACGACGAGAGGACGCGTGCGGTCCTTGTGCGCAACCGGCGGCGGGTCGTCGCCTGCTTTGAGCTCGATCGACTGCGCGGCCGACACCAACTCGGCGGCGGCAACTTCGGCGTCACTGGTGGGCACCAGCTGAACCTCGAGCCGGGCCGGAACGCCGTCCGAGGGCGGGACGATCCGGGCCTGCTCGATTCGCGTCGGCCCGACAGTATCGAGCACAATTCGCGCCTTGCCCGGGGCGAACAGCCCATAGCGGAACGCGGAAACGAGTCCCTGTCCCTGGCGACCCGTCCCGGCCGGCAGGCGGAAGCTCAGCTCATCGAGGTCGAGGATGACCCGGTAGGGGTTCGTCAGGCGGAAGATCGTGAATGCGACCGGCGCGGTCAGGTCGAATGTGATCCGCGTCGCGTTGGCATCGCCCGTCAGCGTTGCGGCCGTGGCGACCGGGCCTGTGACCGGCGGCCGAGCGCCGGCTGCTTGGGAGCGGCGGTTCGTCGCAGGCGGTGTGGCCGGCCGGGGGGACACGGTTGTCTCCCATGCCGGGGGTGGCGACTGCGCGAATGCCGCGGGCGGTCCGGCAACGGCCGTCAGGGCGACGAAGCACAGAGCCAAATCCCGTCGCCTCCGCAGGTCCGGCCGGCCTCCACGGATCGCGTCACAACGGCATGCCACGCATCGTGTGGCGCATGCCTTGAGCGCATTATATGAGTTGATTGACGTTTATTCGATCTTTACCGATTCGGTCGGATCGTGCGGCGTCAGCCCAGCCGATGGTGGCGGCGCACGCCGGAGTTGCCCAACTTTCAGGCGGCGACGTGGTCAGGACCGGCTTGCTTCGGAGCCGGCGAAACCGTATTACCTGCGACGTCCTGCCGTTGTCGACCTGCGTGGAGCGATTTGGCCGTCCGTTTGTAGGCGCTGGCCGGAAACTCGCGGATAGCGGGCCATTCAGAGGCGACCGGGTCAGAGACAGAGCTGCGGGGGCAGCAGAATCCTGGTGGTGGCAGGGCGGCCGAAACCGATCCGGGGCGAGCCGGACCCAGAGCCAGCGGGGTGATGGAGCTGTAGTAGGCGGCTTTGTTGGACGTAACTGCTATGCGCCGGTGCCCGTGTGGCCTGCCGGACAACATTGCGACCGGAGGTGCGAGGCACCGTCTTGCCCAAGTGCATCGAGCGGTACCTGACACCGAGGTCAAAGCCGTCGCGACGGAGTAAGCATGCTCCGGCACGGCGGATTGCATATCCGGCAGCCAGCGCCGCGGCGCTCATTCGCCGGAGTTAACAGGACTCTGAGGTCCCGCCCAGGACGATGAGATATCGAGGCATCAGCAACCGTCGCGATCCGGGCCCGCAAGGCCCCGGTCGGTCGGCATCGGAGGGACGGCGCGCACGGCGCGCCGGCCGCTGCCGGTGCGGCCAGCCGATCCGATGCGCCGCTGGGCTTCAGTCGACTTCGGCTTTTCACAAAACATGCAGCTCCTGCCGCGGAGCGCCGGCCAAGCTCGGCCGCCTGTCCGAGCGACGCGCCGGCGCCCCCAGGAGCGCTAGGACAACACTATGGACAAGACGAGAATGCTCATCGACGCCACCCATCCGGAGGAGACCCGGGTGGTGGTGGTGCGGAACGGCCGCGTAGAGGAATTCGATTACGAGTCAGCGGCGCGTAAACCCATTCGGGGCAACATCTACCTGGCGAAGGTGACGCGGGTCGAGCCGTCTCTGCAAGCCGCCTTTGTGGAATACGGCGGCAACCGGCATGGGTTCCTTGCCTTCAACGAAATTCATCCCGACTATTATCAGATCCCGGTCGCAGACCGCGAACTGCTGAAGCGCGAGGAAGCCGAGGCGGAAGCGCAGGCCGAGGCCGAAGCGGAGTATCGGGCCCGCCGTCGCGAAGCCCGCCAGCGGCGGGAGCTGCCCGCCGTCGAGGAGCATCCCGCTGCAGAAGTCCTCGAAGCCGATCGGGCCGACGGCGAGGTCGGTGAAGCGATCCCCCTCGAGCATGCCGGCGCCGACGAGCGGTCCAGCGGTGATCTGGAGCGCGGGACGGCGGGCGGCGACGCCCCGCGAGAAGACCGAGAGCCGGTCTCAGCGAGCTTCGAGACCGCCGCGGACGAGCCGGATGCCCTGCGTCCGGACGTCGACCGCAGCCTGGACGAGGAGTCCGGGAACCAGACCCCGGACCAACAGACCGAGACAGACGTTGAGCCCATCGAGCAGGTGGCGGAAGGCGCCGATGCGCTCGAGGAGCTGCCGGAGCGACCGCGGCGGCGGTTGCGCCAGTACAAGATCCAGGAAGTGATCAAGCGGCGGCAGATCATTCTCGTGCAGGTGGTCAAGGAAGAGCGCGGCAACAAAGGCGCGGCGCTCACCACCTACATCTCGCTCGCCGGCCGCTACACCGTGCTCATGCCGAACACCGGCCGCGGCGGCGGCATCTCGCGCAAGATCACCCAGCCGCAGGATCGCAAGCGCCTCAAGGCCATTGCCGAGGAGCTCGACGTCGCCGAGGGGATGGGGCTCATCATTCGGACTGCCGGCGCCTCGCGCACGAAACAAGAGATCAAGCGGGACTATGAGTATTTGCTCCGCCTCTGGGAGAGCGTGCGCGATCTGACCTTGAATTCCACAGCGCCCTGCCTCGTCTACGAGGAGGGCAACCTCATCAAGAGGTCGATCCGGGATCTCTACACCAAAGACATCTCCGGCATTCTGGTGGCGGGCGAAGCGGCCTACCGGGAAGCGCGCGAGTTCATGAGCATGCTGATGCCCGATCAGGAGGACTATGTCGTCCGCTACGAGGGGCACGAGCCGCTGTTCACGCGCTACGGAGTGGAGCGGCAGCTCAACGCGATGTTCAATCCGCGCGTCACCCTGCGCTCGGGCGGCTACATCGTGATCAATCAGACCGAGGCGCTGGTTGCGATCGACGTCAATTCCGGCAAGGCAACGCGCGAATTCTCGATCGAGGAGACGGCGCTCAACACCAATCTCGAGGCGGCCGAGGAAATTGCACGGCAGCTCAAGCTGCGAGACCTCGCAGGCCTCATCGTCATCGACTTCATCGACATGGAGGAGAAGCGCAACAACCGCATGGTCGAGCGCCGCCTCAAGGATGCCCTTCGGTTCGACCGGGCGCGCATCCAGGTCGGCAGAATCTCGCACTTCGGCCTGCTCGAGATGTCGCGCCAGCGACTGCGGACGGGAGTCGTCGAGGGGTCGAGCTCACAGTGCCCGCATTGTGAAGGGACGGGCATCGTCCGTTCGACGGAGTCCGTGGCGCTCGCCGTTCTGCGCGCGCTCGACGACCAGCTCAACAGGCAACCGGCGTCGATCGTCGCGACGACGTCGACCACCGTCGCTCTCTACATTCTCAATCACAAGCGCGCTTTCATCTCCGAGATGGAGAGACGGTACGGAGTGAGCATCACGGTCGAAGGAAGCGAGCGGATGCAGGGGGCGAACTTCACCGTCGAACGGCGGGCAGCCCCAGCGGCCGAGGCGGTGCGCGCGCCGGCCCGGGCCGCCGTCAGCATGGATTGGGGATTCGAGGGAGCATCGGTCGAGGAGGATTACGAGGATCTGCCTGCGCCACCCCGGCGCGAGCGGGAGGAGCGCGTCGACGACCGGCTTGCGGACGAGGACATGCCCTACGGGCGCGACGACGGCCGCGAGGAGGGGCCTTTGGGCGGCGAGGAGCGCCGCGGTCGCCGGCGGCGCCGGCGGCGCGGGCGGCGCGAACGGCACGTCGATGATCGGCTCACCGCGCGCGACGACCGGCTCGGCGGGCGTGGCATTACTGGCAACGGCGAACGCGCCGCTGATCACGACCGGGCGGACTATGATCGCGAGGGCGGGCGTGACGATCACAGCCTGTCGGATCGCGACTCCTTAGAGCCCGAGTATTACGGTCCCCCGCGCGAGCGTCTGCGGGACGACGAGGGCCCGGATGCGGAGCCCGACAGCCGCCGGTATCCTGACGCGGTCGATGAGTTGCCGGAGGCTGATCGGAACGTGGTGGCCTATCGGGCAGGCGAAGACGACCGGCCGCGCCGCGGCCGGCGCCGCGGGCGACGCGGAGGACGATCGCGGATGCGGCCCGCTGAGATGGAGGCCGAAAGCCCGCGCGCGCGCGAGTGGGAGACCGATCGGGGTGAGGAGACTTACGCCGCGCGAGAGGAGGCGCGTCCTGAGACGACGGACTTGCATGTGAACGGCAGCGACCGGGACGCCGGACATAGCCAGCGGATCGACATCGTCGAGACCAGCAGCGGCGAGGCCGCGCCGTCGCCGCACAGCGAGGAGGCGCTCAGGCGTCAGTCCATCGTCGAGACGGTATCGGTCGACGAGCCGACACGGAAGGAGCCGCCGGCAGAGCCGCCCCGTGTCGTCGAGACGGTCGTGCCTTCGCCAGCCGCCGAACCTGCAGCGAGCCCCGAGACGATCGCACAGCAGCAGGCCGAAGAAGCATCGCGATCGACCCGGAAAGGATGGTGGCAGAGACGCTTCGGTGGGGGCTGATCCGGGCGTTGGGAAAATGCGTTTCGCAGGTCCAAGTGTGAGCTTTGTTGCGCGCGGCTCGATCTCGGATGCCCGACGTCCGGCGATGGCGGGATACGGGCAAGCCATCGGGTGTAACTGCCGGGCCACAGCAGAAATGATTGAACCTCTTGTTCGCAAACATGAATTAACCAGCTGGCGGCTCTCCGGTAGTTTACGCAGAACCATCTGCGGCGAGGTGCATGGCGGCCTTGAGGAGCGGACACGAATGCTTGGCTCGAGTGGAGCTGCCGGAGTACGACGGCGACGGTTGAGCGGCAGTGGGCTCGTCGCCGTTGCGGTGCTGTTCGGGACGCCGGGCGAGGTGGCGGCGCAATCGCCGTTCGCGTCGCTTGGCGGCAGCTGGGCGGGATCGGGTCAAGTCCGTTTCACCAACGGGGCCAGCGAGTCGCTCAGGTGCCGGGCCTACTACAATCCCAAGGAGAGCGGATCGGCGCTGGGCCTTGCGATCATCTGTGCATCGCCCAGCAGCAAGATCGAGCTCAGGGCGCAGCTTGTCTATCAGGGTGGGCGCGTGTCGGGGACCTGGGAGGAGCGAACGTTCAATGCCGCCGGTGATGTGTCAGGACACGCCAGCGCGAACAAATTCTCGTTGTCGATCACGGGCGGCGGCTTCAGCGGCTCGATGGCGGTGGGGTTCTCGGGGGGAAGCCAGTCCGTCACGATTTCGACCTCCGGCATCGGTATGACGGGCGTCAACATCAACCTGACGCGCACGTGATGCGCGCCATGCCGCAGCAGTGCGTCGCGACCAGCGTCGCCGCTGCAGAACTGAAATTCGGAGACGACGCATGAGGCTCTGGGCCGGGATTGGCGATGGAACGGGGAGGCGTGCGGTTGTCTGGGCCGCCGCATTGGCGACGCTGACCGCGTCCTCGGCGGCCACCGCTCAGGGTTATCGACGCGGCGGCCATGGCGAGGGGCCGGGCTACGTCGTGGCAGAGAGCCGGTACGGCAAGGGCAGCGTCGAAGGCGCGGTCCGACATGGCCCAAGGGGCCGAGAGGTCCAGCTCCCCGGTGGAAATTGGATTGCGTGCGAACGCAGCTGTTCAGAAACGTTGCGGCGCGCAACAGTCGATTTCTGGGAGAGCAACGGGCCGCAGTCGAAAGACCAAGGGCCTGGGTACTTCCATTGGAAGTTCAATCTCTGGTGACATTCCGGCGGCGCCTTCGTGAGGCGTGCGCGCCATGGCGCCGGTACGGCGACGCGCGTGACCGAAGGCGCCGGGCGGCCAGGGATGGCGGTTGCCACGGCGCGCGGCGAGACTGCGCTCCCTGTCAGACCGACTGCGGGATCGGGTGCCATGGCGTGGTCATGTGCCAACGCGATCCCACCCCGACCGGCCAGTTGCTGGCCCGCGCCGATGGACTCTGATCCCCTACAGACGACGGCCGCACGAGCCCGGAGCGCAGCCGTCCGCGCGCGACCATGAGCTTTCAGGCACGCGGGTCTCGCCCGGCGACTGCCGCCGGTCATTAAGCGGCCTGGGCGTGCGTCTCGGCCTTGCGCCGACCGGCGGATTCCAGGATCGCGGCGACGCCCATGCCGCCTGCTGTGCACACCGAGATCAGACCGCGGCCGCCGCGCTCGCCGAGGAGCTTCGCGAGATTGGCAAGGATGCGGGCGCCGGTTGCCGCGAACGGATGGCCGAAGGCGAGGCTCGAGCCCATGACGTTGAGCTTCGTGCGGTCAATCGCGCCGAGGGGCTGGTCCTTGCCGAGCCGCGTACGGCAATAGTCGGGGTCCTCCCACGCCTTCAGCGTCGCAAGGACCTGTGCGGCGAAAGCCTCGTGGATCTCGTAGAAATCGAAGTCCTGGAGTTTCAGGCCGGCCCGGTCGAGCAGCCGCGAGACGGCGATCGTGGGCGCCATCAGCAGCCCCTCGCCGGCGACGAAGTCGTTGGCGGAGGTGTGCGCGTGCGTGAGGTAGGCAAGCACGGGAAGCCCACGCTGCGCCGCCCACTCCTCGGACGCGACGAGAACTGCGGCAGCGCCGTCGGTCAGTGGCGTCGAGTTGGCGGCCGTGAGCGTGCCGCGCTCCGACTTGTCGAAGGCGGTTCGCAGGGTCGAGATTTTCTCAATCGAGATGTCGGCGCGCAGGTTGTTGTCGCGGAAGACGCCGGCGCACGGCACGATAAGGTCATCCATGTAACCTGACTTGTAGGCTGCGGCCGCCTTGCGATGGCTTTCGTAGGCAAGCTGGTCCTGCTCCGCCCGCGTGATGCCCCACTGCTGGGCCATCAGTTCGCAATGCTCGCCCATGGAGAGGCCCGTGCGCGGCTCGGCGACGGAGGGCGGCTGCGGCGCCAGCTCGCGGGGGCTGAAGCCCTTGAAGGCAGCCAGTCGCTGGCCGATGGATCTCGCGTGCTGTGCCGCAACGAGGCGCTGGGAGAATTTCCTCGAGAAGACGATCGGAGCGTCGGAGGTGGTGTCCGCGCCGATGGCGATGCCGCTTTCGATCTCGCCGGTGGCGATCTTGGCGCCAAGGCTCATGGCGGCCTGCAGGCTCGTGCCGCACGCCTGGATCATGGTGACCCCGGGGGTGGAAGGCGCGAGCTTCGAACCGATGACCGCCTCGCGGGCGATGTTCCAGTCTCTTGAGTGGGTGACGACGGCGCCGCCGACCACCTCGTCGATATGAGCGCCCTCGAGCCCGAACTTCGCGACGAGGCCGTTCAAGGTCGCCGTCATCATGTCGAGGTTGGTGAGGTCGGCGTAGAGCGTGTTCGAGCGGCAGAAGGGAATTCGGACGCCACCGATGATGGCCACGCGACGGAGCGAAGGAGTGACTGTCATGGACAGATCCGGTCGGGTTGGAGAGGTGGAGCTTGTAGGGTCTCGGGCGTCGGCGGGTCGACGATGCGGCGGGTGATGCGACCCGCAGCGCCGGAAGCCGGATCGCAACGGCGGAAGCGGAAGGTGACGGCGCATATCCGCCCGCGCTGGCGATGAACAGTCATGAGGCGCGCTGCTCCCTACTCCGCCGCCTGCCGTGCGCCGCCGTGCAGGGCGGCATGGCCGAGGCTCGTCAGATAGTGCAGCGGGCCGCCGCGAAACGGCGCAAAGCCTGTGCCGAAGATCACGCCGGCATCGACCAGATCGGCGGTTTCGACGACCTTCTCATCGCGGCACTTCTCGCACTCGGCCACAAGCGGCGCGACGAGCTCGCGACCGAGGCGCTCAAGCTCCGCCTTGTCGAAGGACTTCTCGGCTTTGACTGCCTTGCCGTCCTTCCAGACATAGAAGCCTTGCCCCGATTTCTTGCCGAGCTTGCCTTCATTGACGAGCCTTTCGAGGCGGGTGCCGTCGCCAGAAAGCTTCAAGATGCGCCCGACGTGGGCGCACACATCGAGGCCGACGGTGTCGGCGAGCTCGATCGGCCCCATCGGCATTCCAAAAGTCTTCGCGGCCTCGTCGATCTTCTCGGGCAGCTCGCCCTTCTCGAGACGCTGCATCGCGCTCATCATGTAGGGGGCGAGGACGCGGTTGACGAGGAAGCCCGGGCAACTCTTCACGATCAGCGGAAACTTGTCGATCGCCGTCACGAAAGCGCATCCTTTGCGCACCTCCTCCTCGCGGGACGCGGCGCCGCGGATCACTTCGACGAGCGGCATCTGCGCGACCGGATTGAAGAAGTGGATGCCGATGAGGCGACCGGGATCGGCAAGCGCGCCGGCGATGTCCTCGATCATGATCGAGGAGGTGTTGGTCGCCATGACGGCGCCCGGCTTCAGCTTGCCCTCGAGAGCCTTGAAGAGCGACTGCTTGACCTCGAGCTTCTCGACGATCGCCTCGATGACAACATCGGCGCGGGAAATGTTGTCGCCCGCGGGGTCGGCGATGAGGCGGGCCTTGGCGGCGTCCCGCTGGGCCTTCGTGCGGAAGCGGCGGGCGAAGAGCTTCGATTGCGCGGCGATGCCCTTGGCGATCTGCTCCTCGGAGAGATCCTGCAGCGAGACTTCCATGCCGGCTGCGACGCAGAAGCCGGCGATGTCGGCGCCCATGACGCCGGCGCCGATGACGTGAACGCGCAGAGGATGAAAGCGGAGGTCCTTCGGCGCCTGCGCCTTCAGCATCTCCGAGAGCCGGAAGACCCGGCGGAGATTGCGCGACGTATCGGAGACCATGAGGGGCGCGAACGCCTTGGTCTCCTCCGACTTCATGGTTCTTAAGTTGCCGCCCGTGCGTTCGAAGAGATCGATCAGGCGGTAGGGGGCCGGATAGTGATCCTCGCGCGCCTTCTTGGCCGTCTCGGCGCGCAGCTTCGAGGCGAGAAAGCCGCGCAGCGGCCAAAGCCGAAGCAGAGTCTTGATGCGTGCGGCCGGCTTCGAGCGGCGGCGGCGTTCGATCGCCTTGCGCGCCGACCAGGCGAGATTGTGAGGCGAGGGCACGAGCTCGTCGACGAGCCCCATGCCGCGGGCCGCCGTCGCTCGGATCATGCTGCCCGAGAGCATCATCGGCATGGCGGCCAGGGCACCGGCCTGGCGAATGGAGCGGACCGTGCCATTGAAGCCCGGAAAGAGCCCGAGGCGGACCTCGGGAAAGCCGAGACGGGTGGCATCGTCGCGGGTGGCGATGCGCCAGTGGCAGGCGAGTGCGAGCTCGAGGCCGCCGCCCAGGCAGAAGCCGTGGATGGCGCACACAACCGGGACCGGCATCGCCTCGATGCGGTCCAACATGGCAAGGACCGGCCGAATGGCGTCCTCGACCTCGGCGGCGGTCTTGAACTGCTCGAACTCGCGCACGTCGGCGCCGACGATGAAGCCCTTTTCCTTGCCTGAGAGGATCGCAAGGCCGCGGATCGTCTTGTCGCGCGCACCCTCCTCGACGCGCTCGACGATCGACATCAGCTCCTCGAGGGGACGTCGCCCGAGCGCGTTCTGGCTTTCGCCCTCGCGATCGAAGACGGCCCAGGCGATGCCCTGCGGGTCGATCGAGAAGCGCCAGTCCCTGAGATGGTGCAACGTCGTTGCCATGCCTCGGCTCCCTCGGTGCCTGTCCGCATCCTGCTAGTAATGCCGGACATTGGTCATCCACAGACATTCTACGATGGTGGCGAGCAGCAGGCACTCCTGTTCATCGTCGTGAAGCGTCCCGGTTTGATGAATGGTGAAGGTTGTTGTCAGCGCCCGTCGCCGCTTCGTGATTTCGAGCACCGGCTGGCCGTCCGGATGGCGAACGGCGCGATAGGTTGGCTGCAAGAGGGTGCCGGTCAGCGCATTGAGGAATGGGAGCGACGGGACGACGCTCTCGAAGAAATCGAGACAAGGGGTCGCGCAATCGAACCTGACGCGCGGTTGGCCGCCGATGATGACGAACTTGCCGCTGGAACTCGGGATGCCGGAGTAGCCGCCGAGCTTGTGGCCGGCTGCAGTCTCGAACCATTGGGCAAAGCCATGCTCCCAGCGGATGCTGTAAATGACGTCCTCAAGGGAGTCGTCCCGGAAGATGGGCAATCTTCCCTTTCCCCGTCTGGCGAAGGATATGTGCCCGATGGTGCCGCCGGTCGCATCGGTCAGATGAAGGCGGAGATACCAAACCCCCCGGTCGAAGGTGATGCAGACGGGGAAACGCACTGCCGCAGCGTCGTGAGAGTCCGCTGGCGGTTGGCGGTCGGAAGCTCCGCTCATTGCTGCCGTCTCGGCGCGCGACCTCGGATCACGGGTTCTTCCTCCGTCGGTGCTCTGCCTCCTACTCGGCCGCGGCGCGCGCATTGTGGCCGGCCGTCATGTAGTTGGGGCGGACCTCGGCGGGATCGAAGTGATCAACGGCGATGACGCGCTGGGTGAGCTCCTCCACTTCCTTGAGCCTGGCGCCTTCCTCGGCGGTGAGAACGCCCGCTTTCACCGCAT
>CAYWBX010000015.1:0-14030 GCA_964456015.1 uncultured Hyphomicrobiaceae bacterium
CGAAAACTACTTCCGAAACGCCGGATACGCTTCCGTCAAAGCATGAAACGCTCTAGTGCCCGCAGCTTGTGCTCGTCCTGCTTCGTGAGCAGCGTGTACACGCCGCTGTAGCTCTCAGCGATCTGCTGCTTCCACAGCAGAGCGAGCTTCTGGGTCGGAATCTTCGGAAGGACTTCCAGCTCGGCAATGCTCAGCTTCGGCTTCGAAGCGATCATTGCCTTCACATCCTCTGCCTTGAAACCCTTTCCTCCGATCTTGGTCATCTGGCCGCCCCCACAGTCTCCCGTCAGGGAGACTGACTCCAATTCATTATCTCCCATTACTTTACTCCCATTATATGGACCTTCCGCTAGAGCGGAAGGTGGACCTTCCGGTCCAGCGGAAGGTGGACCTTCCGGTCCAGCGGAAGGTTGGGAAAGTTTCTGTAGCGGACGAATATGCTGTACCGGCCGTCCACCAACCTTGGCAAACAGCGTCTCGATTAGCGCTTTCGCGCGTAGGATCGCCAGGGCGCGGTCATATTGATGCCGCGTCAAACCCGTCTGCTCCATCCACCACTCGCGTGGCTGGGCAACCCATCTCTCGCCGTTGCGGGTGAGCCGCGTGTGCGAGTGCCAGTATCGGATGCGGTATAGGAGCACGCCCGCCGTCACGTCTCCAGCCCGCCTTATAGCGTCGGCCAGTGGCGCACTCTCACAGTGGCGCCCCCCTGCGGCTCCGCTTGCGTGCTTCATTTTTGTCGTCTCTTCGGTTCAGCTCGAGCCCTGGCGATAACGGAACCGCCAGAAATGCGGCTCCACTTGGCGAAGGCGATTCAAGAGATCAAGCTCATTTCGCCCTCCCCAGATGGGAGGCTGACAACTTGAGGTACAGAGCGGCGACATGTGGATCAGCGGCTGGTTCACCTGGGCCGTCATGCCGCGGCCCCCTTGGCGTTGGCCTTGATCCAGGCCTGGACGTCAGTTTCCTTGTAGCGCACGAGCTTGCCGAACTTGTGGAACTTGGGCCCGACCCCGCGCCAACGCCACATCTCGAGCGTCTTGACCGGGATCGATAGCATTTCGGAGAGCTGCCGGGGGGTGAGATATCGATCTGGCGACATAGCGCGCACTCTCTTTCCGCTGCCAACGCATGTGGTGACATCGGTAGCGCGCAGTCGCAGGACAGAATCGAACAATAGGCAAGGGCGCGCCACCTGAAGCCTGATCCAGCTTCAAATAGCCGCTGACCTCACCCTCCTTGGTGTCGAGCGTCGGCGGGATTCCGCCCCGGAGAGCCCTTCAGCGCGATTGACGCGGCTGAGGTGAACCTAGGGCAGTGTCAGCCCATCAGGGCTAGGGATGAGCTCAATATGTGAAAGAGCGAGTCCGCTGTCAATCGATGTGTTGAGATATTTTTCTTCAAACCTTGATGTCGTGCGCGGGTGCGTCGCTCACACCATTCGCTTTGGACTCGTCACTGCGCGCCGCACTCGACATGGCCGCCGCAATCCGCTGGGTGACCCGCTCTGCGGCATGTTTGAGCGGATCGTCGGACAGGTGCGCATATCGGCTGGTCGTCGCTGGATGGTTGTGCCCCAGAAGCTTTCCAATGACGGGAAGGCCGAAGCCGGCGGCCGCGGCAACGCTCGCAAAAGAATGCCGCAGGTCGTGAAGCCGTACGTCCGCGAGACCTGACCGCTTGCGTATCCTGTTCCACGGCTTGTGGAGACCCAGCGGGCGATCGGAAGAGCCTGTTACGACCCGTTCATCCTTAGCGTGCGAACCCAGGCGGGCCAGAATCTCCATCGCAGGTGCACCAAGGTGGACGACGCGAGCACCGGTCTTACTGTCGCGAAGACGCAGGCAGGAACGTTCCAAGTCCACATCGGGCCAGCGAAGCTCGAGGATTTCAGACAGCCGGCATCCCGTGAAGATAAGCAGCCTGATCGCGTCGATGGCCTGGGAGCTTTCCATTCCCTTCATCTCGCAGTCGAGCAGGGTGTCGCCAAGGCGGGCGAATTCGGCAGCCGACAAGAACCTTTCGCGACGACCTTCCGGATACCTCTTGATGCCTTTGCAAGGATTGTCTGCTCGCAAAGCCCACTGCACCTCCGCAAGCGACAGCATCTTGGACAGAACCGCAAGCGCATGGTTCGCTTCACGGCGGGTCTGGCGCATCGAATGATGCCAATCGACAATCTGCGCCCGGGTCAACTGGGCGACCTTCTGATTGCCGAGATTCGGCCGAATGCGTGCTTCCACCAGCCCGCGATACTCGCGCGCCGTCGTCGGCTTGGTGTGGATGCCGACATAGTCCTCCAAGAAGCGGTCACACAGGTCCGCGATCGCCGGCGCAGCTCGCGACTTGGTACGCTCCAGTGCCGGGTCGGCCCCTTGAATAACCTGGCCGCGAGCCACTTCGGCCATCTCCCGCGCCCGAGCGACGGACAAGGCCGGATAGGGTCCGAGCGTCAGGGTGGCCTTTCGATGCGTTTTGGTGCGGTACGCAAACGCGAAGGTCTTGCGCCCCGTTTGGCGCACGACAATGTGGAAGCCGGGGACGTCCGAATCGTAAATGACGACGCGGCGCACCGTGTCCGGAACGACTGATTCGATGAGCTGCTTTGTCAGTTTTCGGGACGCCATGATGGATGCCGTGCAGGCCTTACGGCATGGCAAATACATGGCAGCAGAGCGGGTGTCAACTAGAACTGCATAGATCATGAAAGACGAATATGCAATTAATTGCAATGAGTTATATGGAATGAGAGAATTAGGAAGAGTCAGAGAGCGGACCATCGAAACAGACTCAAAATCTGTTGCCCGCAAGGGCGTGCTGGTTCGAGTCCGGCCTGGGGCACCATTCGCATCTCCACCGCTGCGCGAGGCCTGCCCGGCCGCCGCCCATGTTCAATCCGAACCGCGGCGACCGTCATGCTGAATTGGCAGGCCGGGCAGAAGTGGCGCAAGGGGGCCGACGATGGCAGCCGGCGCGGGCCATCCGCCTCGCGACCGGACCGCGCCGCGGCCGCATGATCGGCGATCAATTCCCGCTTTTCGGAACTGCCCAACGCCTGATCTCCTGTGAAGACCGATTGGCGCGCATTTGGGCGACCGCGGCGAGGCCGCGACGAATCGGATCGAAGAATCAGCGTCGTTTTGCTGGTCCGAATATTGCTGTTCACATCGGGCGTCGTCGTCGGCAACTGATCGGGGCGCAACTTGAAGTGGTTGCGAGGGGGCTCTCGGAAACGCGGGGCGTGTTCGGACGGTCGCGAGTGGCAAACGTTGTCCGTTCCAAACGAAGCACAAAGAGCGTTGACATGAACCTGCCGGACGCTAACGATCCCGGATCCAACGAGAATGCCGCCGGTCAAGGCGGACCAGCCTGCGCCAGACGGCGAATATCCGCCGCATCGCGGGCTCCGGGGAGGAGGATCAGGTGAGCCTCAGCGGCGGGCGCACGTCCGAGCCTTGGCGTGTCGGCGTACTCTTCTCGAGCTCCGGCTTCATGGCCGTGATCGAGGAGACGCAGCTGCGCGGCACGCTGATGGCGATCGAGGAGATCAACGCGGCCGGCGGCGTCAACGGCCGTGAAATCGTCCCCGTCGTCCACGACCCGGCCTCGGAGACCGCGGCCTTCGGCCAGGGCGCGAAGCGGCTGATGACCGAGCACGGCATCACGACGATTTTCGGCTGCTACACTTCGGCGAGCCGCAAAGCGGTTCTCCCGGTGGTCGAGCGCCTGAACGGGCTGCTCTGGTACCCGACGCTCTACGAGGGATTCGAGTTCTCGCCCAACATCATCTACACCGGCGCGGCGCCGAACCAGAACAGCGTCGCCCTGTGCCGCTTCCTGATGGACAATCACGGCACGCGCTTCTTCTTCGTCGGCTCCGACTACGTCTATCCGCACGAATCGAACCGGATCATGCGCGAGCTGGTGCGCGGCAACGGCGGCGAAGTGGTCGGCGAGACCTATGTCCGG
This sequence comes from uncultured Hyphomicrobiaceae bacterium, assembly GCA_964456015.1. Taxonomy (GTDB): domain Bacteria; phylum Pseudomonadota; class Alphaproteobacteria; order Rhizobiales; family Hyphomicrobiaceae. The sequence continues at coordinate 3,970 of CAYWBX010000015.1, forward strand.
CTGCGCGCGCAGCGGCGCGACTTCGCGCCGATCATGCGCGACATCCGCAATGCCAGCCCCGATGTCATCTTCTCGACGGTGGTCGGCGACGCCACGGTGTATCTCTATCAGAGCTACGCCGATGCCGGCTTCGATCCCAAGGCGATGCCGATCGCCAGCCTGACCACGACCGAGGCCGAGATCAAGGCGATGGGCTTCGATGTCGGCCAGGGGCACATCACCGCGGCGCCCTATTTCCAGTGCGTCGGGGGCGAGCGCAATTCCTCCTTCGTCGCGCGCTACAAGAAGCGCTACGGCGACGACGAGGCGACCAACATGTGCGTCGAGGCGGCCTATTTCCAGGTGCACATCTTCGCCAAGGCGCTGGAGCAGGCCAATTCGCTGGAGACCGAAGTGCTGCGGCCGATGGTGCTCGGCTCGGCGTTCGAGGCGCCGCAGGGGGCGGTGACGATCAACCCGGCGTGCGGCCATGCCGACCTGTGGACGCGCGTCGGCCGGGCCAATCGCCGCGGCCAGTTCGAGATCGTTCAGCAATCGCTCGCGCCGATCGGCGCCGACCCGTTTCTGATCGGTTACGGCAGGTCCGCTCTTTGCGGCTAGGCATGTCCGATGGGCGGCGGTGTGAAGGCCAACGGTTCGATGGCGTGGCGCGCAGGCACGGCGCTGGCGGAGCTTGCGCAATTCCAGATCGCCGTCGCCACCCGCCGCGATGACAGCGGCGAGCAGCTGATCCGCGAGTTGCAGCGCACGCGGGCGCGCGTCCGCCATGTCTGGCCGCTGCCCGACCGCTTGCCCGACGACGTCGACGTGATCTTCTGCGATCTCGCGCCCGGCCTGACGGCGCGGATTCCGTGGATGCCCGGGGAACCGAAGGCGGCCCTGGTGCTGATGGCGCCGACGGCGCCGCCGCCGGATCTGGACCTGCTGCGCAATTGCGCGCCCGACGCCGTGCTGCACCGTCCGTTCACCACGCACGAGGTGCTGACCGCCCTGGTGGTCGCCCACGCCCAGTTCAGCTACCACATGCGGCTGCAGACGCGGATCGCCAAGCTCGAGGAAACCCTGCGCGCGATCCGCAGCGTCGAGCGCGCCAAGGCCATCCTGATGAGCACGCGCAGCATGCGCGAGGACGAGGCCTACCAATTCCTGCGGCGCCAGGCGATGGACCGGCGCGTGCCGATCACCGCGGTGGCCGCGGCGATTGTTGACTCGCACGAAATCCTCGGCTAGCGTCCGGAGAACGGCTCGCTGAGGCGGGCCGGCGGCAACGGCGCCGCTCGACAACACATCAGGGCTAGGGAAGCCCCGCGACGACCACTTCAGGTGGCCGGCGCGGGGCTTTTTCATTTGCAGCGAAACGGAGGGGGACATGAGCCTCAAGCGGCGTGACTTTCTGAAGGGAACGGCAGCGATCGGTGCCGCGGCGGCGGCCGGCTTTCCGCACATCTGGATCAAGAACGCCAATCTGGCCCAGGCGGCCGGGGGCGAAATCAAGGTTGGCGTGCTGTTCTCGCTGACCGGCACGACGGCGATCATCGAGGAGTCGCTGAACAAGGCGACGATCATGGCGTTCGAGGAGATCAACGCCGCCGGCGGCATCAACGGCATGAAGATCGTGCCGGTCGTCGAGGACCCGGCGTCCGATCCGGCCACCTTCGCCGACAAGGCGCGCAAGCTCGTCGTCGGCGACAAGTGCGTCAGCGTCTTCGGCTCCTACACCTCGGCCAGCCGCAAGGCAGTGCTGCCGGTGTTCGAGAAGCAGAACAACCTCTACTGGTACCCGACCCTCTACGAGGGCCGCGAGTGCTCGAAGAACGTCATCTACACCGGCGCCGTGCCCAACCAGCAGCAGGACGAGTTCATCCCCTGGCTGATCAACAAGTTCGGCAAGAAGTTCTACCTGATCGGCTCGAACTACATCTATCCGAAGGAAGAGAACAATTACTGCAAGAAGCTGCTGCAGAAGTACGGCGGCGAGGTGGTCGCCGAGGAATACGTGCCGCTCGGCCATTCCGAGTTCAGCTCGGTCATCAACAAGTTCCGCAGCACCCAGCCCAACGTCATCTTCTCGACCGTGGTCGGCGACTCGGTGGTGGCGCTGCACCGCCAGTACCGCGCCGCCGGCCTCGACCCGGAGAAGATGCCGATGGCCAGCCTGACCACGTCGGAGAACGAGATCGCGGCGATGGGCGGCGACGCGGCGGCCGGCCACTTCACTTCCGCACCGTATTTCATGGTGCACAAGTCGAAGGAGAACGAGAAGTTCGTCGAGGCCTACCGCAAGCGCTGGGGCGGCGACAAGGTCACGCATTTCGTCTCCGAGCCGTGCTACTTCCAGGCCTATCTGTTCAAGCAGGCGGTGCAGAAGCTCGGCGGCAAGGACATCAACCCGGTCACCATCCGCGAGGCGGTGAAGGGCGAGGAGATGATCGCGCCGCAGGGGCGGGTGCGCATCGAGCGCGAGAACCTGCATACCTGGCTGTGGCCGAAGATCGCCGTCGCCAAGTCGGACGGGCAGTTCCAGGTGCTGGTCGACTCCAAGGAGTGGGTCAAGCCGGTGCCCTACGCAGCCTACGCCGACCAGGTCTGCACCGAGAAGGGCCTGCAGAAAGTCTGATCGGTCTCCGGGGCGGGGCGGCGGCGAGCGCATCGTCCCGCCCCGGATTTCGTGGCAAGGGCACATGGATTTCCTCGCTCAGCAAGTCCTCACCGGCCTCAGCATCGGCTCGATCCTGCTGCTGATCGCGCTCGGCCTCTCGATCATCTACGGGACGATCGGGGTCATCAATCTCGCCCACGGCGAGTTCGTCATGCTGGGCGCCTACGCGGCATGGGCGTTCCAGACCTATCTCGGGCTCGGCCTGCTCGAAAGCTTGGTGCCGATCTTCGTCGTGGTCGGTTTGCTCGGCTGGTTCTTCGAGCGCAGCATCATCCGCCACCTCTACCAGAGGCCGCTCGACACCATTCTTGCGACCTGGGGCATCGGCGTCATGCTCCAGCAGGCGGTGCGTCTCACCGCCGGCGGCGAGCTGCGCTACGTCAAAATGCCCGACGTGGTGTCGCACAGCGTGTCGCTGTTGGGCGCCGAGACGCCGGTCTATCGCATCTTCATCTTTCTCTGCGTCGTCGCCCTGTTCGCGCTCACCTGGCACCTGATCTTCCGCACGACGCTGGGCATGAAGCTCCGGGCGGTGGTCCAGGACCCGGCGATCGCCGCCTGCTTCGGCATCAATGCCGACCGCATCTACGGCCTCACCTTCGCCTACGGCGCCGGGCTGGCCGGCCTCGCCGGCGCGCTGATCGCGCCGCTGAAGAGCGTGTCGCCCGAGATGGGCACGACCTACGTGGTCGACGCCTTCATGGTCGTCGTCCTCGGCGGCGTGCAGAGCCTGTTCGGCACGGTGGCCAGCGCGGCCCTGCTCGGCGAGCTCACCGGCGTGATCGCCTTTCTGCAGAACGACACGGTGGCCAAGGCCCTCGTGCTTCTCGCCATCGTCGTGCTGATCCGCTTCCGCCCGCAGGGCTTGTTCGCGGTGCGGGTGCGGGCGTGATCCTGGGCCATTGGCTGAGCGCACGCGTCGAGGTCTGCAGATGAGCCGGCAAACCGCTGTCCAGGTCGCGATCTACGGCGCGGTGTGCCTGGCCATCTTCATGGTGCCGAGCCTGCTCACCTCGGATTTCCTGCTCAACAAGTTCGCCCGCTACCTCGTGCTCGGCATTCTCGCGATGTCGCTGAGCCTGTCCTGGGGCTATGCCGGCATCCTCAATCTCGGGCAGGCGCTCAGCTTCGGACTCGGCTCCTACTGCATGGCGATGGCCCTCAAGCTGCGCACGGTGCCGGTGCATACCGGCCCCGAGGGGCTGCCGGACTTCATGGTCTGGAACAACGTCGAGGTGCTGCCGTGGTTCTGGCAGCCCTTCTACTCGATGGCCTTCGCGCTCGCCGCCGGCCTCGCCCTGCCGACGCTGATCGCCGCCCTGCTCGGCTGGTTCATGTTCCGCGGGCGGGTCACCGGGGTCTACGTCGCCATCATCACGCTGGCCACGATGGTGGTGGTCAACCTGTTGATCATCGACCAGCAGCGCTTCACTGGCGGCTTCAACGGCATCACCGACTTGGCCCAGTTCGGCGTCTTCGGCCTCGAGTTCGACGCCTACGGCCGCAGCACCTATTACCTGGCGGCGGCCTGCCTTACCGCCAGCCTGTTCGCCGGCCTGGCCATCACCAAGAGCAAGACCGGGCTGATCATGCAGGCGATCCGCGACCAGGAGGAGCGCGTGCGCTACTTCGGCTACAACGTCGCCGCCTACAAGATCTTCGCCGTCGCGGTGTCGGCGGCGATCGCCGGGCTGGCGGGGATGCTCTACACGATCGTGATGGAGTTCGCCTCGCCGACCTTTCTCGGCGTGCCGCTCAGCCTGTCGGTGGTCATCTGGTGTGCGGTCGGCGGTCGCCAGAGCCTGCTCGGGGCGACGCTCGGCGCGATAATCGTCGCCGGAATGCAGGGTATGCTCTCGGAGTCGAAGGTCTTTCTCGAGTCCTGGACCCTGGTGATGGGCGCGGTGTTCGTGCTCGTCGTCCTGTTCATGCCCAAGGGCCTGGCCGGGCTGGCCGAGGCGGCGGCACGCCGCCTCAAGCCGCGCCCCGCCCCGGCCGGCGCCGCCGCGGCGCCGGCGGCGACGACGCGGAGGGCGGCGTGAGCGCGCATCTCGTCCTCCGCGACGTCTCGGTCAGCTTCAACGGCTTCCTTGCCGTCGCCGGGCTCGATCTCGACGTCGCGCGCGGCGAGTTGCGCTGCCTGATCGGGCCGAACGGCGCCGGCAAGACGACCTGTCTCGACCTGATCTGCGGCAAGGTCAAGCCGGCCGGCGGGTCGATCAAGCTCGCCGACCGCGAGCTGACCGCGCTCGAGGAGCACGAGATCGCCCGCGCCGGCGTCGGCCGCAAGTTCCAGGTGCCGAGCGTGTTCCGCGAGCTGACCGTGCGCGACAACCTCGAGGTGGCGCACTGCAAGCGGGTCGGCGTGCTGGCGAACGCGCTCCGCTTCGGGCGCAGCCCCGAAAGCGACGGCCTCGAGAAGCTGGCCGAGCTGGTCGGCCTCGAGGACGAGCTCGACCGTCCCGCCGCCCACCTCTCGCACGGCCAGACGCAGTGGCTGGAAATCGCCCTGCTGCTGGCGCAGGACAGCGAGCTGATCCTGATGGACGAGCCGACCGCCGGGATGACGGCGCAGGAGACGCACAAGACCGCCGAGCTCTTCAACCGGCTGAAAGGGCGTCACACCCTGATCGTGGTCGAGCACGACATGGGCTTCATCAAGGAAATCGGCGACGTCATCTCGGTCATGCACCAGGGCAAGCTGCTGGCCGAGGGGACGGTCAGCGAGATCGAGCGCCACGACGAGGTGCGGGCGGCCTATCTCGGCTCGGGGGGCATCAGCGGTGCTTGAGCTCGAGGACGTCGACGCGTTCTACGGCAACAGCCGGGCGCTGCAGGAGGTCAGCATCAGGGTCGGCAAGGGCGAGCTCCTCAGCGTTCTCGGCCGCAACGGCGTGGGCAAGACGACGCTTTTACGCGCCATCGTCGGCCTGATGGGGCGCACCAACGGAAGCATCCGGCTCGACGGCGAGGAGATTGGCGGCCGCCGCACCGACGAGCGCGCCAAGGCCGGCATCGGCTACGTGCCGCAGGGGCGCGGGATCCTGCCCCGCTTCACCGTGCTCGAGAACCTCAGGCTCGGCCAGTTCGCCAACCCGAACGCGAACGGCAAGATCGACGAAAGGGTCTTCGAGCTCTTTCCGATGCTCAAGGAGCATCTGCGGCGGCTCGGCGGCAACCTGTCGGGCGGGCAGCAGCAGCAGCTGGCGATCGCGCGCGCGCTGCTCACCGACCCGAAGGTGGTCCTGCTCGACGAGCCGACCGAAGGCATTCAGCCCAACATCGTCGAGCAGATCGAGGAAGTCATCGTCCGGCTCAACCGCGAAGGCATGACCATCGTGCTGGTCGAGCAGAACGTCGGCCTCGCCCGGCGCGCCTCGCGGCATTTCGTGATCCTCGAGAAAGGGCGTGTCGCCGCGGAGGGCGATGTGCGCGATCTGACGGACGACCTGGTGCACCGCCATATGGCGGTCTGACGGTCTCCGGCGGAAGGAACGGCAAGGGACAGACAGCAGGAGGAAACCGATGCTTCACGGCGACATCTCGAGCAGCAACGACACCGTCGGCGTTGCCGTCGTCAACTACAAGATGCCGCGGCTGCACACCAAGAAGGAGGTGCTCGACAACGCGCGCAACATCGCCAACATGATCCTCGGCATGAAGGTCGGCCTGCCGGGGATGGATCTGGTCATCTTCCCCGAGTACAGCACGCACGGCATCATGTACGACCAGAAGGAGATGTACGAGACCGCCTCGAAGGTGCCGGGCGAGGAGACCGAGATCTTCGCCGACGCCTGCCGCAAGGCCAAGGTCTGGGGCGTGTTCTCGCTGACCGGCGAGCGCCACGAGGAGCATCCGAACAAGGCGCCCTACAACACCCTGATCCTGATGAACGACAAGGGCGAGATCGTGCAGAAGTACCGCAAGATCATGCCCTGGGTGCCGATCGAGGGCTGGTATCCCGGCAACTGCACCTACGTCTCGGACGGGCCGAAGGGACTCAAGGTCAGCCTGATCATCTGCGACGACGGCAACTACCCGGAGATCTGGCGCGACTGCGCGATGAAGGGGGCCGAGCTCATCGTCCGCTGCCAGGGCTACATGTACCCGGCCAAGGACCAGCAGGTGATCATGGCCAAGGCGATGGCCTGGGCCAACAACTGCTACGTCGCGGTGGCCAACGCCTCGGGCTTCGACGGCGTCTATTCCTACTTCGGCCATTCGGCGATCATCGGCTTCGACGGCCGCACGCTGGGCGAATGCGGCGAGGAGGACATGGGCATCCAGTACGCCCAGCTCTCCAAGTCGCTGATCCGCGACGCCCGGCGCAACATGCAGTCGCAGAACCACCTGTTCAAGCTGCTGCACCGCGGCTACACCGGCAAGATCAACTCGCGCGAGGACGTGCGCGGCGAGGCCGCCTGCCCCTACGACTTCTACAAGAAGTGGATCACCGATCCCGAGGGCACGCGCGCCATGGTCGAGGCGCTGACCCGCTCGACGGTGGGCACCGAGGAGTGCCCGATCGAGGGCATCCCGAACCAGAAAGCGGCGGCGCATCGCTGAAGCCCCGAAGCCGGAAGCCGTCTGCCCGGAGCGGCCGTGTGCCGCTCCGGGCCGGCGCGCGCCGGCGTGCGGCGAGCGGGGCGACGGCGACCGGCCGTGCGCCGCGAAATCGCGTGGAGTGGCCATGGACCTGCTCGATTACCGCATCGATGTCGAGCCGTACTTCCGGCCGCTCGGCGACGAGGTGGCGCTGTTCGAGGCAGCCTATGCCGATCGCATGCCGGTCATGCTCAAGGGACCGACCGGCTGCGGCAAGACGCGCTTCGTCGAGCACATGGCGTGGCGGCTCGGCAAGCCGCTGATTACGGTCGCCTGCCACGAGGACATGACCGCCTCGGACCTGGTCGGCCGCTTCCTGCTCGATGCCGAGGGCACGGTCTGGCACGACGGCCCGCTGACGCTGGCGGTCCGCCTCGGCGCCATCTGCTATCTCGACGAGATCGTCGAGGCGCGCCAGGACACCACGGTGGTGATCCATCCGCTGACCGATGACCGGCGGGTGCTGCCGCTGGAAAAGAAGGGCGAGCTCGTTCGGGCCCATCCGGATTTCCAGCTCGTCATCTCCTACAATCCCGGCTACCAGAGCGTGCTCAAGGATCTGAAGGAATCGACCAAGCAGCGCTTCGCGGCCATCGATTTCGGCTACCCGCCGGCCGAGGTGGAAGCCGAGATCATCGCTCACGAGGCAGGAGTCGACCCGGCGATGGCGGCCCGCCTGGTGGCAATCGGGGCGCGCTCGCGCAACCTGAAGGGCCACGGCCTCGACGAGGGCGCCTCGACCCGCATGCTGATCTATGCCGGCCGCCTGGTGCGCCGCGGCATTGGCATCGAGGCGGCCTGCCGCGTCGCCCTGGTTCTTCCGATCACCGACGACCCTGACATCCGTGACGCCCTGACGGCGGCCATCGCGGCATGCGTCTAGCGGCATGGGCGAGTCGGCCGGCTCCGACCCGAAACGGACACTGACGCGGCTGCTCGCCAACCGCCGCGAGGTCGCCGCTCTGGTGGAGCTGGTCTGGCCCCAGGCCGAGCGCGGCTTTCCCGGCCCGACAATGGCCGCTTGGCTCGATGCCTGCGCGAGCCTGGACCGCTCGCCGCTCGGCCCGATCTGCACGCTTGCTTATCTGCGCGACGCGCCGGCCTGCGCCGCCCTGGTCGGGGCGGAGGCGGCGATTGCGCTCGGGCATGCGGCCGAGCTCGTCGGCGCCCGTGCCGGCGGCCGGGCGGCGCTCGCGCTCCTGGTGGCGGCGCCGAGGGCGGCGCGCCGGCTGGCCGACGGGCAAGGCTTCCGCGAATGGCTGCGCATCATCGGGCAACTGGCCGAACTCGCGCCGGAATCGGTCGCGCTCCTGCTCGACCGCATCGATCTCGTGCTCGGCGCGCTCGACTTGCGCGGCTTCGAGGCCTGGGCATTGGGCGGAGTGCGGTCGGCCGGCGGCGACGTCGAGCGAAGGCGCGATCTCCTGGCGCTGCAAGAGCCGCGGCCGCAAGATGGTCGGGCGCGCGGCGATGCCGGCGAGGTCGCGTTCCCGAGCGTCGAACGCCCGCTCCTCGCCTATGTGCAGGCGCTGTGGCGGCTCCGGCCCCCCGTCCGCGGCGCCGCCGCGACGGGCGCCGAGACGCCCCGCCGTGCCAGCTTCGAGAGCGGCATCATCCGCATGCCGGAAGTGTTCCGCGGCTTTGCCGGGGCGCAAGCGGTGGCGCTGTTTCGCGCCGCGCTGGCCCATGTCGCCGCGCATCTCGTCTTCACGCCGGGCAAGTTCGCCGTCGGCGGCCTGAAGCCGGTGCAGATCGCGCTCGTCTCGCTGATCGAGGACGCGCGGGTCGAGCAGCTGGCGATGCGACAGTTCCCCGGCCTGCGGCGCCTCTGGCAACCCTTCCATGTCGCCGAGTCCTCGGGCGTCGCCGCGGCGCCGCTGCTGATGGCGCGGCTCGCCCGGGCGCTGATCGACCCGGAATACGCCGACGACAACGGCTGGGTACGCAAGGGCCGCGACCTGTTCCTCGCCGAGGAGGCACGCTGGTGCGACCCGGGCATCAGCCGCGCCATCGGCAGCCTGCTGGGCAACGATCTCGGACAGATGCGGGCGCAATTCAACGCGCGAACCTATGTCGTCGAGCCGCCCTATCGCGACGACAATCTCGGCCTCTGGGACTTCGGCCAAGCGGCCGACGCCACGGCCGCGGCCGAGCTGGTCCACGAGGCCGTGCGCTCCGAGCAGGTCGAAGACGATGAGCGGCCGCCCGACCGCGAGCGCGAAACGCCGGCCGAAGAGCAGGAAACGCCGAACCGCGCCGCGCCGGCGCAGGAGGCTGACGAGGAGGCGGGAATCCCCGTCGCGCGCTATGGCGAATGGGATTATGCGATCGGGCGGGAGCGGCCGGACTGGACGACCGTCGTCGAGTTTCCGGTCGATCCGGGCGACGGCCGGGCAATCAACCGCATTCTCGACCGCCACCCGCTGGTCGTGAACCGCTTAACGGCTTTGATTCGCGCCGCCAAGGTCGGCCGGCCGGTGCGGCTGCGCCGCCAGCCGGAAGGCGAGCGGCTCGACCTCGATGCCTGCATCGCCGCCGCGGTGAGCAAGCGCCACGGCGAGGCCCCCGATCCGCGCGTCTACGCGACTCTCGCCCGCAAGCACCGCGACCTGTCGGTTCTCGTGCTGCTCGACGTCTCGCAATCGACCAACGACTTCGTCTCGGGGAGCGGACGCAGCGTGCTCGCGCTCGAACGCGAGGCGACGGCGCTGCTCGCCCACGCCATGGCCGGCCTCGGCGATCCTTTTGCCATCCACGCCTTCTGTTCCGACGGGCGCGACGAGGTGCGCTATCACCG
>CAYWBX010000015.1:14040-15050 GCA_964456015.1 uncultured Hyphomicrobiaceae bacterium
CACCGCGTCAAGGACTTCGACGCACCCTACGGTGCCGCCGCCAAGGCGCGCCTGGCCGGGCTGACCGGCCAACTTTCGACCCGGATGGGCGCCGCCCTTCGCCATGCCGGCCGCGATCTGGCCCGCCGACTCACCGACCGGCGGCTGCTTCTGGTCGTGACCGACGGCGAGCCCTCGGACATCGATGTCGGGGACCCCCGCTATCTCGTCGAGGATGCCCGCAAGGCGGTGCAGGCATTGGCCCATGCCGGCATCGATGTCTTCGGCGTCGGCCTCGGCGCCGGCGGTGAAAGCTACCTCACCCGCATTTTCGGCCGGCGCAACGTCGTCCGCATCGACCGCATCGAACGCCTGCCGGAGAAGCTGCCCATGCTCTACCTGCGGCTGACCGCGTAAGTCGGCTGGCCCGGCTTTCAGTCGGCCGTCGCTCGGCGCTCAGACCCGCCCGACCGGCAGCAGGATGATCGGCTCGCCCGGCTGATCGCTTCCGATGATCGCCTTGACGGCGTCATCGGCGAAGGCGCCGACCACGGTGGTGCCGAGGCCGAGCGCCGCCGCCTGCAGGCAGGCGTTCTGGCCGGCATGGCCGGCCTCGACCTGGACATATCGTTCGCCGCGCGCGCCGTACTTGGCGGCGGTGCGCCGGTAGACCGCGGCGATCACCAGCACCGCGGCGGCGGCGGCGATCCAGTCCTGGCCGAGCGCGGCGGCGGCGACGGCGCGCCGCTGGTCGCCGTCGCCCACCGCGCGCAGGACATGGGCGCGCGGCTCGTAGCGGTAGAGGCCGGCGGCGAGCCCTTCGACCTCGCCGGCGACGACGTAGAGCTCGAGCGGGTAGAGCGCGCCGGCCGAGGGCGCGGTGCGCAGGCCGCCGCCGTCGCTGATGCCCTGCGCCGCCCACAGGATCTGCGCCAGATCGGCGAGCGTGATCGGCCCGGGCGCGAACTCGCGCATCGAGCGGCGCGCCGAGATCGCGTGCTCCAGCGGCACGTCGCCATCACGGCGCGGCG
>CAYWBX010000016.1:0-14999 GCA_964456015.1 uncultured Hyphomicrobiaceae bacterium
GAAACGAGGCGCAGGTCGAAGACGAAGGGATGCAGGCGTTCTCGGGGCTGATGGCAGCGACGCGCAGCCGCGAAGGCGCGCCGGTCAAGCTCGATGCGACGCTGATTGACGCGATCACGGGCCTCTATGCCTTTCAGGCGGCGACGATGGCGCTCTGGAACCGCAAGCCCGGTGCGCCGGCCGAGCATCTCGATATCTCGCTCTTGCAGTCGGCGGCGCACATTCAGGCGCCCAACATCATCGAGGCAAGCTACCTCGGAAGGCCGCCGGGCCTGCTCAATCCGCCGGCCGGCAACTACCGCACCGCCGACGGCTGGATCGCGCTTTCGCTCGTCACCGAAGCGCAATTTCAGGCGCTCTGCCGGGTGATCGGACAGCCCGAGCTTGCGAAAGACCCGCGTTTTGAGACTTTCGCCGCGCGACGCAGCCAGCTCGGTCCGTTGCGCGAGATTTTCGACCGGGCGTTCGCAAGGCGCGGCACGAAGGAGCTCGTCGAAAGCATCCTGGCCGAGGGGGGCCTCGCCGGGCCGATCAACACCTACAGCGACTGGCTGGCGCATCCGCACGTGCAGGCCGTCGAAGCGGCGCCCGACTACAGGATCGGTGAGACCACCGTGAAGCTGCCGCATCTGCCGGGGCAGGCTCCGAACGCGGCACCGATGCCGCAGGTGGGAGAACACTCTCGCGAGGTGCTCCTGAGCGTCGGCTTGGCGGCGGCCGAAATCGCGGAGCTCGAGGGCAAGGGCATCGTCGTGACCGCGAAGCGCGCGTGAGGAACCGGATGAGCACGGACCTGCGACGGAAAGATCCCTTCGGGCCGCAGCGCTATTTCGAGGACTTCGCGCTCGGCGAGACGTTCTACATCCCCTCACGGACTGTGACGGAGGCGCAATTCCTGGCATTCCAGGCGGCATCCGGGGACAACCATCCGATCCACTACGATCGCGAGCACTGCCGCGCCCACGGACACCCGGATCTGCTTGCGCACGGCTATCAGGTGGTCATCCAGACGGCGGCGGGCGCCGGCATTTTCCCGTTCCTCGTCGAGGAGAGCCTGATGGGGTTCATCGAGCAATCGTCGCGCTTCCTGAAGCCCGTTTACGCCGGCGACACCCTCTACCCGCTGCTCGAAGTGGCCGAGCTCAAGCCGCAGCGGACGACCGGCGTGCTCACGCTCAAGTCGACCGTGCACAACCAGCGCGACGAACTCGTCATGGAGGGGCTGCAGCGCTATCTCCTGCGCAAGCGGCCTGCCTGACCCCGGCCCCGCCGGATGCGGCCGCGCTGATTGATTCCCAGCAAGCGGCCCTTGCGGCGAATCTGAGAATTCTGTTGGCGCGAGCCCCGATTGGGTGCCTCGCGCAAATCTTTCGAGGATCGCATGACGGACCGGCCCAAGGCGCGATGCGAGAGACCCTTGTGCGACCTCCTGCGCGCCGCGGGGCTCATGCTAGCGGCGGTGCTTCTGGCAGTCGCCGCCGGGCCGGGCGCCGCCGCCGATGAACGCTCGGCCATCCGCGAAGGCGAGGCCCTGCTTCAGCTTCACTGCGGCCGCTGCCACGGCATCGTGCGCGGACAACCGAGCGCGTTGAAGGACGCACCGGAGATGGCCGATATTGCGGGCCGGTATCCGGTCGAGGCGCTCGCCGAGGCGCTGGCGGAGGGAATCATGACGGGCCACCCGGAGATGCCGGAATTCGTGTTCGAGCCCGACGAGATCGCGCACATCCTTGCCTATCTGCGCAGTCTGCGGCCCGCACGATGACGGTTCGGTCGCGAGAACGGCGGGGTGCTGCCGCGTTAGAGACCGGCGGGCGCCGCCCACCCGATCATGCCGCGACGAAGCCGCCGTCGACGTTGTAGTTCGCGCCGGAGACATAGGATGCCCGGTCCGAGCACAGCCAGCAGACCATCTCCGCGATCTCGTGCGCCGTGCCCATGCGCCGGAAGGGCGTCGAGGCCAGGATCTGCTCACCGCGACGCGACATGACCTCCTTTGTCATATCGGTCTCGATGTAGCCGGGGCAGACCGAGTTCACCCGGATGTTCGAAGTCGCATATTCGATGGCTGCGGTCTTGGTCAGGCCGACGACGCCATGCTTGGCCGCAACGTAGGCCGACGACGTCGGCAGGCCGACGAGGCCGGCGATAGAGGCGGTGTTGACGATGGCGCCGCCGCCTTGCGCCAGCATCACGGCGAGCTCGGCGCGCATGGCGAGCCAGACCCCCTTCAGGTTCACCGCGATCATGCGGTCGAAGGCCTCCTCGGACCATTCGTGCGTCTTCTGGCCCTTGGAGCCCACCTGATAGCCGGCGATGCCGGCGTTGTTGAAGGCACAGTCAAGGCGGCCGAAGGCGTCGGTCGTGCGCTTCACCATGGCGTCGACCTCGTCCGGCCTGGTGATTTCGACCGTGATCGCGATCGCCTGGCCGCCCGACCGGTTGATCTCGGCGACCGTGTCCCTGGCGCCGTCACCGTTGAGATCGGCGACGGCGACGCGCGCGCCCTCCTTGGCAAAGAGCAGCGCAGTCGCACGGCCGATGCCGCGCGCGCCGCCGGAGATCAATGCCGTCTTGCCTTCCAGCAATCCCGCCATGGAGCGTTCCTTTCGAGCGAGCTCAACTTCAGCGATTTCGCGCGATGCGCGCCGGGACGAGGCGCATCACCGCGCCCAAAACAAATGATAGCCGAGCCAGAGGAGACCCGCGACAATCAGCAGCGGGCCACTTATGCGCGCCTGACGGCCCCAGCGCGCCCGCCAGGCCGACGATTTCTGCGGGTTCGTGAGGTTGCGGTCGATGATGCCGTAGCCCGTCAGTGTCGTATAGAGGCCGAAGGCAAGGATGATCGCGCCGATGATGAGCGGATTGGCCGCCTGTACGGCAAGATAAAGCGGCTGGCGTTCGTCGAGCATGTCCCGTGAACCTGAAGCGTCGCCGGAGCTACTGCGCGGCCTCTGAGATTTCCGCGCGCTCGAGCCTTGCGGCTGCGTACTTGAACTCGGGAATCTTGCCCATGGGGTCGAGCTGCGGGTTGGTCAGCATGTTGGCGGGCGCCTCGGCGAAGGCGAAGGGGATGAAGATCATTCCCTCCGCGACATCGCGGTCGGCGCGCGCCTTGAGAACGACGGAGCCGCGCCGGGTGGTGACCCGTACGTAACTGCCGGGGGCAATTCCGCGCACCGCCATGTCCCGCGGGTTGAGGCCGGCGATCGCCTCGGGCTCAAGACTGTCGAGAGTCGCCGCCCGCCGCGTCATCGAGCCGGTGTGCCAGTGCTCCAGCATCCGGCCGGTGGTGAGCACCATCGGGTAGTCGGCATCGGGCAGCTCGTCGGGCGGGCGCAGTTCCGTCGGCACGATGCGGGCGCGGCCCGAGGCGGTCGGGAAGGACTGGGCGAAGATGATCTCGTTGCCGGGCTTGTCGGGCGCATCGCAGGGATACGTCACCGCATCCTCCCGCAACAGCCGCGCCCAGGTGATGTTGGCGAGCGACGGCATGACCTTGGTCATCTCGGCGAAGACGTCGGACACGTCCTTGTAGTCCCACGGCAGGCCGATCCGGCGCGCCATCTCCTGGATGAGCTCCCAGTCCTGGCGGGCCGCGCCCGGCAGCGGCACCACGGGTCTGCCGATCTGAATCTGGCGATTGGTGTTGGTGTAAGTGCCCCACTTCTCGGCGTGGGCCGATGCGGGCAGGATGACGTCGGCGTGCCAGGCGGTCTCGGTCAGGAAAATGTCCTGGACGACGAGGTGTTCGAGGCTCGCCAGCGCCTCGCGTGCATGCTGCACGTCCGGGTCCGACATCGCCGGATTCTCGCCCATGATGTACATGCCGCGAATGACGCCGTCCTTGATGGCGTGCATGATCTCGACGACGGTGAGGCCGCGAACGGGGTCGAGGGTTGCGCCCCAGAGCGCCTCGAACTGTGCCCTGACGGCGGCGTTTTCGACGCTGCGGTAGTCCGGGAAGACCATCGGGATGAGGCCGGCGTCTGAAGCGCCCTGCACGTTGTTCTGGCCGCGCAGCGGATGGAGGCCGGTGCCGGGGCGGCCGGTGTGGCCGGTCACGAGTGCGAGTGCGATCAGACAGCGCGCATTGTCGGTGCCGTGGGTGTGCTGCGAAATTCCCATCCCCCAGAAGATGATCGAGCGCTCGGAGCGGGCGTAGAGGCGCGCCACCTCGCGGATGGTGGCGGCCGGGACGCCGCAGATCGGCTCCATGGCCTCGGGCGAAAACGCCTTGATGCTCGCCTTCAAAGCCTCGTAGCCCTCGGTCATCGCCTGGATGTACTGCACGTCCACCAGGCCCCCCTCGCTAATCGTGTGCAGCATCGCGTTGAGGAGCGCGACGTCGCGCCCCGGCGTGAATTGCAGAACATGGCGTGCGTAGCGCGCGAGGCCCTGCGACTGGCCGCGCGGGTCCATGACGATGAGCTTGGCGCCGCGCTTGGCGGCGTTCTTGAGGTATGTGGCGGCAACGGGGTGGTTCTCGGCGGGCCGGGCGCCGATGACGATCATGCAGTCGGCGTCCTTGGCGGCGGTGAACGGCGCGGTCACGGCGCCAGAGTTCAATCCCTCCATCAGCGCCGCCACCGACGAGGCGTGACAAAGCCGCGTGCAGTGATCGACGTTGTTGGTGCCGAAGCCCTGGCGAATGAGCTTCTGGAAGAGGTAAGCCTCCTCGTTCGATCCCTTGGCCGAACCGAAGCCGGCGATGGCCTTGCCGCCGTGCGCCGCATGGATGGCCTTGAGCCCGGCGGCGGCGCGCGACAAGGCCTCCTCCCAGGTCGCTTCGCGAAAGTACTTCGATATCTCGTCGCGCCGGATCGCCATGTTGGCGTCTTTCGGCACGCCGTCGCGCCGGATGAGCGGCGTCTTCAAGCGATCCGGATGATGGATGTAGTCGAAGCCGAAGCGGCCCTTGACGCAGAGACGGTTGTTGTTGGCGGGACCGTCGCGCCCATCGATGTAGAGAATGCGGTCGTCCTTGACATGGACACGAGTCTGGCAGCCGACGCCGCAATAGGGGCAGAGCGTGTCGACGCTCTTCGCTTCGTATGCCGTGCGCTTTTGGGTGACGGGGTCGAGCAGCGCAGCTTCCATAAGTGCGCCGGTCGGGCAGACCTGGACGCATTCACCGCACGCGACGCACGTCGACTCGCCCATGCCGCGGTCAAAGTCGAAGACGACCTTCGATCCTGCTCCGCGGTAGGCCATGCCGATGACGTCGTTCATCTGCACCTCGCGGCAGGCGCGCACGCACAGGCCGCAGTTGATGCAGGCGTCCAGATTGACGGAAATTGCAGCGTGCGACGTGTCGGGCGCGGGACGCGCCGCTTTCGGATAGCGGCTCTCGGTGCGGATGCCCATCCGGTCCAACCAGGCCCAAAACTTGGACGACGGATCATGGCTGTCGGCGCGCGGCGGCTGATCGGCGGCCAGCAGCTCGAATACCATCGCCTGTGATTTGCGCGCGCGCTCGGACGCCGTCTTCACCTTCATGCCCGGCGCCGGCTTCCTCTGGCAGGAGGCGGCGAGAACGCGCTCGCCTTCGATCTCGACGACGCAGGCCCGGCAATTGCCGTCGGCGCGATAGCCGGGAGCCGGGTGCCAGCACAGGTGAGGGATCGTCGTGCCGTGACGCTGGGCGACCTGCCAGATCGTCTCGCCGGGCTCCGCCGAGACCTCCATGCCGTCGAGTGTGAACGTTATCCTGGCGGTCATCCTGGTGTCTCGTTCGGCTCAACGATTGATCTTGACGATGGCGCGCCGATGCGTGCCCTCGCCCACCTTCTTGTCTTCGTCGTGCGCCTCGATCTTGAAACGCAGCTTGCGACCGTCGATCTCGAGGAGCTCGGCGCGCACAGTGACCGACTTGCCCTTCGGCGTCGGCGCCAGATGGCGGACGTTCACCTCGAAGCCGACGGTGGTGTAGCCGTCCGGAAGATGCTGTTGCACTGCCTGGATGCTCGCGCGCTCCATGAGACCGATCATGGAGGGCGTCGAAAGGACGCCGGCGCCGCCGACGTGGGTGACGACGAGCTTGTCGTCGACGACGGTCTTGATCTCGGCAGACATTCCGGGCTTCAGGTTGTCGCTTTCCATGGCACTCCGTCCGTGGCGGGTGGTTCGCCGACTTGCGAGTTCGCGACTGTCATCGCGACAGGTCTTCCGGGAAATACTTGAGGACACATTTCAATGGATTGGGGGCTGCCTGACCAAGCCCGCAGATCGAGGCGTCGGCCATCACCTGGGCGAGGTCGGACAGCAAGCCGGCGTCCCAGTTGCCGCGCGACATCAGCGCGACGGCCTTCTCGGTGCCGTTGCGGCACGGCGTGCACTGGCCGCAGCTCTCGTCCTCGAAGAATCGCATGAGGTTGAGGGCGACCGCCTTCATGTCGTCTTTGTCGGAGAGGATCACCACGGCGTGCGAGCCGACGAAGCAGCCGTGCTTCTCGAGCGTGCCGAAATCGAGCGGAATGTCGGCCATGGACGCGGGCAGAATGCCGCCCGAGGCGCCGCCCGGCAGATAGCCCTTGAAGGCGTGGCCATCGAGCATTCCGCCGCAGCGGTCGATCAATTCGCGGGCCGTCGTTCCGGCAGGGGCCAGGATGACGCCGGGGTTTCTGACGCGGCCGGACACGGAGTAGGAGCGCAATCCCTTGGCGCCGTTCTTGCCCTGCGAGGCGAACCAGTCGGCGCCTTTCGCCAGGATCTGCGGCACCCAATAGAGGGTCTCGACGTTGTTGACGAGCGTCGGACGACCGAAGAGGCCGACCTGGGCGACGTAGGGCGGCCGGTGGCGGGGCAGACCCCGTTTGCCCTCGATCGATTCGATCATCGCGGACTCTTCGCCGCAAATGTAGGCGCCGGCGCCGCGGCGGATGTGGACGCGGGTGTGTTCCGCGAGCCCCGCGTAAGCGGCGCGGTCCAAGGCCATCTGCAGAATGTCACGCGCGGCCGGATACTCGTCGCGAATGTAGAGGAAGACCTCGGCCGCTTCGACCGCCCAGGCCGCGATCAGCATTCCTTCGAGGAACCGGTGCGGGTTCTCCTCGAGGACCTTGCGGTCCTTGAAGGTTCCGGGCTCTCCCTCGTCACCGTTGACGGCCATCAAACGGGGACCTGCCTCGGCGCGCACGAGGCTCCACTTCCGGCCGGTCGGAAAGCCGGCGCCGCCGAGCCCTCTCAGGCCGCCGTCCGAAAGCGTTCTGATCACATCCTCGACGGTTCGCCGGCCCGACAGGCAGTCCTCGAGAACGCGGTAGCCACCCTCCGCGCGATAGTCGTCGAATACCTGGTATCTGGGCAGGGTCGCCCGAGTTTCCCGCGCCGTGATGAGGTCCTTCACCTTGGCGAACGTGGCGTGGTCGACATGGGCATGGCCGACTTCGCAGGCCGGCGCGGTATGGCAGGAGCCGATGCACGGGGCGCGAAGGATGCGAACGCCCGGAAACTCCTCGGCACGAAGCTCCTCCATGAGCCGCTCGGCTCCGGCCAGCATGCATGAAAGGCTGTCGCAGACCCGCACCGTGATCGCCGGCGGACGCGGCTCCCCGTCGCGGACCACGTCGAAGTGGGCGTAAAAGGTCGCCACCTCGTAGACCTCGGCCATTGGGAGGCGCATCAGTTCGGCAAGCGCATGCAAGTGGCCGGCCGGCAGACAGTGCTCCGAGTCCTGGATCTTGTGCAGGTACTCGATGAGCATCGAACGCTCATAAGGCGCAGGCCCGATCAGTGCCCGGACTGCTGCGATCTCGCTGTCGCGCAGCACCCGACCCTTCGGATAGGGCGCCGCCTTGCGCCGACCGGCGCCGGGGTGAGCGGGGCGCTTGCGCTCTGAGCCCTCCGAATCCGGCATGTCCGTCAAAGCCATTCTCCGCGCTCTCCGCGATCCGTCCGTCAGGCTGGCATGGTAGCCCACCCAGCAGTCGCCACAATGGCAGCCGCCCCGCCGATCAGGGACTAATGGCATACCGTATGCCAACGCAAGGCCATGTGTCGAGACGCGGGCGGAGCGCGACCGACATGTGCCCAGACCACAGGTGCTGCGCAGGCGACGCGCGGCGCCGTGGCGCCATCGCAACCGGGTCTCCGACGGGTCTATCGCACCGCCGGACACTTCGGCGATAATGCGCTGCGCGGCCGAGATGCGGAGCCCCACCATCCGGGACCATCCGCGGCAGAGCCGGCCTCGAGGTATTTCTCGCCGCCGCCATATCCCCGACCATATCGCGTGATGTTTCCCCGGCCATGACTGAGACCACCGCCGCGGCCGATTCCCCAAGAGAGCCGGCGCTCGATCCCAAGGTCGCCTACGCTTTCTGCCGGTTCGCGGGGGGCTTCTGGCGGGGCGAGAGCGCGCGCGTGGCGTGGGCGCTGACGATCGGTCTCGGCCTCTGCCTTGCCGCCAGCACGGCCGTGACGGTGGCCCTCAACCACTGGAACCGCTGGTTCTTCGATGCGCTGGAAAAGAAGGACGTCGCCGCCGTCTGGCAGGCCGTGTTCAGCGTGCTCGGAATCGTCGGGCTGATGGCGGCCGTCGGCGTCGGGATCGTGCTCACGCGCGAAACTCTGCAGGTGCGCTGGCGTGCCTGGCTGATCGAGCGGCTGTTGGCGCGCTGGCTCGGCGAGCGACGCTTCTACAGGATGAATGCGAACCGCACGGAGCCTGCGAACCCGGAGTACCGCATCGCCGATGACTCCCGTTGGGCGACGGAGCCGCTGACCGACCTCGGCATCGGGCTCGTCATCGCGGTTCTCAATGCGACGGCGTTCATATCGATTCTCTGGGTCGTGGGCGGCTCATACAGCTTCGAGGCAGGCGGCAGCCGGATCACGATTCCGGCTTACATGGTGATCGTCGCCCTGCTTTACGGCGTGCTCATGTCGGGCATGATGCTGTGGATCGGCAAGCCGCTGCCCGGCTTCGTCTATGCCAAGAACGAGCGCGAGGGCGATTTCCGCTTCGCGCTTATGCGCCTGCGCGAGAACGCCGAGAGCGTCGCATTGATGTCGGGGCACATCGGGGAGAAGGCGCTGCTCGGCCGCGTGTTCGCCAGCGTCGTCGCCGCCTGGATGCTCATCGTGCGCCGGCATGGACATGTCACCTGGATCACGAACTCCAGTGGGCCACTGATCCCGATCGTGCCGCTGCTCTTCGCTGCGCCGAAGTACCTGTCGGGGGAGCTGTCGCTCGGTCAGGTCACGCAGCTCGCGGGCGCCTTCATCGCCGTGCAAGGCGCGATCTCATGGGTCGTCGACAATTTCAACCGGATCGCGGAATGGTACGCATCGGCGCGCCGGGTGATGGACATCCTCGATGCATGTGACGCGCTCGACGGCGACCCACGGCCGCAGGATACCATCAGGCTCAGCCCGTCAGACGAGGCCGGACTGGCGTTTGTCGACGTGTCCATCGGCGATCCGTCGGGGGCCGGCATCGTCGAGAACGTGGAACTCGTCGCCAAGCCGGGAACCAGCACTTTCGTGCTCGGGGATACGAGTGTCGGGAAGTCGAGCCTGGTGCGGGCCGCCGCGGGCCTTTGGACGGCCGGCCGCGGCACGATCGAGCGCCCCCCCGGGCACGGCATGATGATTGTTCCGCAGCGACCCTACATGCCGCTCGGCACGCTTGCGGAAGGGCTCTGCTATCCCGATGTCGACGGCGTGTTCGAAGAGCGGGGCATGGAAGCGGCGCTGGTGCAGGTCGGATTGGGGCATCTCGCCGGCCGGCTCGACGAGCGCGCGCGCTGGGACCAGCGGCTCTCGACGGGGGAGCGGCAGCGGCTCGCCATCGCCCGGGCAATTCTGCACGCCCCCGATGTCCTCATTCTTGACGACGCCCTGTCCGCTCTCGATGCCCAGTCACAGGCGGCGCTCCTCAAGGCATTGCGCGCGGCGCTTCCAAGCACGGCGATCGTCAGTCTCGGACAGACGCTGCCGCCGGGCGGGCTCTACGATCAGGTCTTGAAGCTCACGCGCCGCGGCACGACGCGGACCACTCAGAACAGAGAAGCGGACAAGGATACGACCGAGAGGGTGAAATGACGCTCAACTACTGGAAAGCGACGTGGAGTCTCGACGAGAAGCAGTGTCCCTGCGACATCCACTTCTGCGACTACCTCGAGGAGAAGGGCCACAAGGGCAAGACAATTTTCCACTTCGGCACCGGGAACCATCATATTCTGGGCCTCAGGAATGCGCGGAGCGGCGCCAACAACGCGATTCTCGGCATCACGGCGAGCGTCGAGGAGTACCAGGACTACATCCGGCTGCTGATCGAGAACCCGACCCTCGGGGCGACCTACAAGGCCTATTTCGGGGACATCTATCAGCTCGACGGCCGGCTTCTGCCGGACCTCGACTTCGCGACGCTGTTCCATGTCGGCGAGTTCCGCGACGCCAACAATGACAAGTATGGCGCGCTGACGGATCTCGAGATGACGCTCGTGTGCGCCGACAAGCTGCGGCCCGGCGGCGAGATACACTTCTTCACCGGCTCGTTCGCCTACGACAAGGCAGAGGCAGTGGCGGCGGAAATGGTCAAGGTGCGGCCGATGGAAAAAGTCGGTCCCTACAAATCGCTGATGATCTATCGGAAGAGGGGCTGACTGCGCGCGAACGCCGCGGAGCGGGCTCAGGCAAGCGTGAAGAAGGGCCGGTCCTCGTCGTCGAAGCTCTCGAGGCGGTGGCTGCCGATTTCGCGGCATGAGAGGGACAAATCGCGTCTTGCCTCGGCGCTGATCAGGATGTCCTCCTTGAGAGCTGAGGCGAGCTTCTCCATGCGGAACACGCGAATGACGTCGTTGCCGCTCAGACTGTCCTCGCCGGCCGAGGCGCCACCGCCGACGGTCACAATGCCCTTGTGCAGCGCGAGCCGGAACGGCGGGCCCTGGCCGGAGCGCTGCTGGACGACGAGGTCCGGAAGGGCCCTGGTCACACCGGACGAACCCCGTGCATCGGCGATCCAGTAGGCGAAAAAGCCGTCGCCCAGGTACTTGTTGATCGCGCCTGCCTCGCGCTCGATGATCTCCTTGCAGCCGGCGATCCACTTGCCGACCAGCACGGCAAGCTCGGTCGGCGGCAGACGCTGGGTGAGCGCGGTCGAGCCCTTGATGTCGGCGACCAGCAACCAGCAGTCGAGGGCCTTCACCTGTATGAGCGTCTGCTCGGAGACCGGCGCCGTGGGCGTGCGGGCCCCGCGCGAGATCCGCTGCCGGAAGACAAGACTCGTGGCGCCGATGGTCAGCTCGTCACCGTCATGAATGCGGGTTGCGAGCGTTACCCGGCGGCCGTTGATATAGGTGCCGTTGCCGCTGCCAAGGTCGATGACCCAGTGCTCCGTCTCGCCCTGGCGGTGCACCAGCGCGTGGCGGCGCGAGACGCGGCCGTCCTCCAGGACGATGTCGTTCGTGGCTGAGCGGCCGATGGCGCAGGTCATCGAAATCGGCCATCTCCGCCCGTCGCGACTTTCGAGCCAGACCTCGGCCTCGCTCATTGACGAATCGCCTCTCGCTCACGCGTCCGGAACAGGTATGGCGCGCTGATTGTACATGATCTTGCGGATACGGGCCTGCTCCTCGGGCGGCAGCTTCGTGACATCCACCGAGAGATCGGTGCCGACTGCCATACCCTTCTTGACGGCGGGGCGTTCGGCCAGCTCCTTTTGCCAGCGTTCGACGTACTTGAACTCGGAGATGTCCTGGCCCTGCAGCTTCCAGTTGATGGTCCACGGATAGCAGATCATGTCCGCGATCGTGTACTCGCCGCCCGCGACGTAGCGATGGCGGTAAAGCTGATTGTTGAGGACCCCGTAAAGCCGGTTGGCCTCGTCGGTGAACCGCCGCACGGCGTAGCTCTGATCCCCTTCGCGATCGCCGAGCCGGCGAAAATGGCCGCATTCGCCAAGCTTGGGGCCCTGATTCGCCATCTGCCAGATGACCCACTGGACGACGTCGTAGCGGCGACGGACGTCGGAGGGCCAGAAGCGCCCGGTCTTTTCGGCGAGATACATCATGATGGCGCCCGATTCGAACACCGAGATGGGCGCGCCGCCGTCCTTCGGGGCGTGGTCGACCATGACCGGCATCCGATGGTTCGGGTTCATGCGCAGGAACTCCTGGCTGAACTGCGCCCCCTGCTGGATGTTCACCGGCGTGATCTTGTAAGGGAGACCCAGCTCCTCAAGCAGGATCGTGACCTTCTTGCCGTTGGGCGTCGGCCAATAGAACAACTCGATCATCGGGCAGCTCCTGGTGGTCGGGCGCGAGCCCGTCACTCCGAGGCTAGCGCAATCGCCCGTCACCGCAAGTCAAGTGTTCGACAGCATCCCGCGCCGGGGCCGCGGCCATGCCCCATTTCCGTTAGACTGCTTTTGCCGGCTCCGATTCGCGGCGGGCGCTCCCTGGCCCGAAGGCGCGGATGGCGGGATCGGACAAAAGGGGGAAGCCATGTTCGGCTGGCGCAAGCGCGATCAGGGATTCGAGTGGCACAAATATGTGCGCACCACCATCAAGCTCCGACGGCAAGCCCGGCGCGAGAAGGCTGAGCACATCCGGCAGCAGGCGGTCGAGGGGATCAAGGCCGCCGGAGCCGCTGCCGGCGGTGGCGTCATGGCTGCGAGCGCGGCGGCGGCGGATGGCCTCAAGGCCGCCCAGTCGGCGGCGGTGGAAGGTGCGAGGGTCGCCGGCGCTGCCGCCGGCGTCGCCGCGCGGCGCGGGGCAGAGAGGATCGGTGCGGGTTCGCGCGTCGCCGCCATGCGGTTGGGACGCGGCCTAGGTTCACTCTCGCGGCGCATCTCAAACGCGCTCGAGGCCGGCGGTCGGCGCATGATCGCGGCTGCGCAGCCCCTGCTGGCGGCGCTGGCCCGGCCCGTCGTTCAGCGGGCGGCGTGGATCGGCGGCGGCGTTCTCGCGGCCGGGGGACTGCTGCGCGCGGTGATCCTCAACAGCTTCGACGGCGAAGCGGTATTGGCCGCAGGTGTCGGCGCTTTCGGTCTCCTCGCCGCGCTGCTGCCAAGGCTGTTCCTTGACGGCTCGCCGCCGCTGCCAGGAGCGATCAACCGGTGGCCGGCGATTCGCGGAGCGATCGCGCTTTGCGTCCTCGTTCTCGGCACGGCGAGCCTGTGGCTCGGGCTCGGCGGCAGCGCGACCGGCCGGCTCGCGACGTTCCCGCGATTGTCCCTCGGCGCTCCGAAAGAGGTGGTCGAAGGGCGCGTCATGGCCATCGTCGGCGATGAGCTGCGCATCGGGGGACATCGCATCAGACTCGCCGACGTCGAGTTTCCGGATCGCGATCAGACGTGCGTGCGCGCGGGAGGCCGCAAGTGGCGCTGTGGAGAGACGGCCTCGCTCATGCTCGCCCGGATGACGCACGGACGACGTCTCGCCTGCGAGGTCGACATGCGGGACGCACAGGGCAAGGCCATCGCCATCTGCCGCGACGGCGCCATGGTGATCAATGCGGAACTCATCCGCAGCGGACATGCCTTTGCTGCCTCCGGGCTCACGTCCCGCTACGCCGCGGTCGAAGCGGAGGCGAAGGCGCGCAGGGCGGGCGTGTGGAGCGGGGAGGCGCAACGACCCGCCGACTGGCGGCGAATGAAGTGGCAGGAGGCGCAGCGGCGCGCGCCCGACGGCTGCCCGATCAAGGGGCAGGTCGCGGGCCATGCGCGGACTTACGTGTTGCCATGGTCGCCTGAGTACGACCGGGTGCAGGTCAATCCGCGGCGCGGCGGCCGCTGGTTCTGCACCGAAGAGGAAGCGATCTCCGCCGGTTGGCGCATCGCCGGACGTTAGTCCGCGGCTGAACCGGGGCGGCGCGCCGCTCCTGCCGAAGCCCGCGAATCGAAGCAGTCTCAGGCGCGGATTTCGCCGCCCGTCGCGCGCTTGACCTCGGCGATCACTTTTTTCGCCGTCGCCTCGATCTCCTCGTCGGTGAGCGTTCGCGAACGCGGAGAGAGGGTCACCTCGATGGCGAGCGACTTCTTGCCGGCTCCAAGGGATTCGCCCTCGTAAAGATCGAACACCTTGACGCTCGAGATAAGCGACCGGTCGGCGGCCTGCGCGGCCTTGATGACATCGCCCGCCGGAACCGACTTGTCGAGGACGAAGGCGAAATCGCGCGTCACGGGCAAAAGGTCGCCAGCTGCGAGCGGCGGTCTTGCACGCGACTTGCGTTTCTCGGCAGGCAGGTTTTCCAGATACACCTCGAAGGCGACGGCCGACCCGTCGAGGGAGACGAGGCGGAGCGTGTCCGGGTGCAGCTCACCGAAGTGCCCGAGCACCGTTTTCGGTCCGAGGCGCAAGGTGCCCGAGCGGCCGGGGTGGAACCAGCCGGGCGCATCGCGCGTGATCTGCGCCTTGCCGGCATCGAGGCCGAGCGCCTGGAGGAGCGCCATCGCGTCGGCCTTCGCGTCAAAGACATCGGCAGGCGCGGCGGTCCCATCCCAGTGGCGGCCGGACCCGATCAGCCGTGCAGCGCCGGCGCGGATGCCGGCTGCGGCCATGTACTGATCCTCGGGACGGTCGCCGCGGTAGGCCTGGCCCACCTCGAACAACGCCTGGTCGGCAAACCCGCGATTGCGATTGCGGGCGGCCGCGGCGAGCAAGCCCGGCAAGAGGCTCGGCCGCATGGTGGTCATCTCGGAGGAAATCGGATTGGCAAGGATCAGCGCCTCGGCGCCCCCGCCAAAGTGTTCCGCCTCGCTTTGTCTGATGAACGACCACGTCACCGCCTCGACGAAGCCGCGGGCGGCAAGCACGCGCCGCGCCCGTCGCACGCGTCGCTGGCCCTCGGTCAAAGTGGCGCGCGCGACGCCGCCCGTCAGGCGGGACATCGGCGCGGACGGGATGGTCTCGAGGCCGGCGATGCGGGCAACCTCCTCGACGAGGTCGGCCGGGCCATGCACGTCCGGGCGCCAGCTCGGCACCGTCACCATGTAGGCCGGCCCCTTGCCGGCGATGACAAATCCCAAGGCTTCCAGTGTCTTGCGGATC
>CAYWBX010000017.1:0-9310 GCA_964456015.1 uncultured Hyphomicrobiaceae bacterium
TGGGATTGCAGGTAGCGAATGGCATCGGCGATGGCCCCGGCATAGGCGGGGTCGGCGTGGCGGGCGAGATGGTGGCCCCAGGAGATCAGCGACTGGCGGATGCGCTCGATCGGCTCGCCAAGCGCAGCAAATCCCGGCGTTGCCGCCAACATGGCCGTCAGCGATCGCGACCCATCCATCGTGCACTCGACCCGTTCCGGTCCGGCGCCCGCCGCGGCGCCCGGCCCCACCCACGCATTCCGTGCGGCACCGTGCGGCGCCACAAACCTCCATCTGGCTGCCTCCGCAGCCCCCCCGACCTTTGCCGTCCACGCGGCGCCGCCCGTGCCCTCAGGCAGCACCCGCCTCGCTTACCCAGTCACTCTCTCAGCGCGAGCCGAGAGGCGCAAGCCTCGCTTTCGCCTGCGGATCTCCGAGTTCATCGGCCCGCTCGTACCAATAGATCGCCTTTTCCATATCACCAGCCGTTCCACGCACGCCCATCGCGAACAACTTGGCGGGGTCGTAGGTATCGCCGAGCAGCCGGGCCGCCTCGCCGTTGCCGGCGTTGGCGGCCCGCTGGAAGAGGAGGCGCGCGATCGCGACCTGTCCGGCGGCCAGTTGCGCCTTGCCGTCGGCCAGCAGCTTTTGGACCTCGGCATCGTCGATCCTGACGGGATCGGACATGCGCGGCGCGGCGGCAGGGGCCGAGGGGGCCGGCGTGGCGGCCGGCGCAGGGGCCGCCGCAGGCGGCGCGGGCGATTGGGCGCCCGCCGGCGCAACAGTCGGCGATGGGGCGGCGGCCGGCGCCGTCGAAGGTCCCAACTGCCCTGGCAGCATAACCGGCGGCCGTGGCTCCGCCGGCAGGGCACCCGGCTGCGGCAAGACCCCGCCGCGCGGCATTTCTGCCGCCGGTGGCGGCACTGCCGAAATGGCCGGGCCGCTGCGTTCGGGTGACGCCTGGGCGAGCTGCTTCGCATTCCGCTCGGCGACGGGATCGGGTGATATTGCCGCGCGCGCGGTATCGGATGCGCCCGTGGAGGTCGCCGTCAGGGCTGCCGACGCCGCAGTCGCCGGTCGGCCCGCAACGGAGGGCGGTGGCGGTTCATTCGCGCGCATGGTCACCACCGGCGGGACATCGTGCGGGGACGCCTTCCCGGCACTCTGACGCTCGGCGTTTCGGGTTGAGGACTGCGACGTCGCAGCTGCGCGCCCATCAGGTGCCGCGTCGGCCACTCTGCTTGCTCCGGGGCCGACGCTTGCCACATCCGTTGCCGACGATGCCGACGACGGGGCCACAGTCGCCACGCCCGCCTTGGGATTTGTCACCGGCGAGACGGCAGACGCGGGCGTCCCGGCATGACGCGCCGGCATCGTCGTCCACACCGCCGCTCCAGCGAGGCCGCCCACCGCTGCGAGCACCGCGGCACCGCCAAGCAGCGCGCCGCCCGAGGAGCGGCGTGCCGTTGGAGGAGGGGCAGCGGCCGGCACCGCCTGCGGCGGCTGCGCTACCGGAATCATCGGAGTGACCGGAATGATGGGCGGTTCCCGCAAGGCCTCGGCGGCAGGACTTGCGTCGGGCTTTGACACCGGCAGCGGCGGCGGTACCGGCTCGGCGTCGGCTGGCGCCTCCTCAAGGCTGCGCAGAAGCCGTTTGACCTCCTCGAGACTGCGCGGCTCCTTCTTATCAGTCATCGCGGGAGCTCCAAGGGATTGCGGCTCGCGGCTCGCGGTGAACCGGAGGTCGCGTTACGGGCGTATCACTGTTTCCTCGACTTTTGTGACCATTCCAGGAACTCCCGGAACAGCCTCTCCTTCTCCTCCGGATCGGAGAGATCGACCTGGGTGCCTTGCGCCGTCTTGAGCTTCACGAACTCGGAAAAGCTCGCCTCGACGGCGGCCGCCTGCGCCGCCTTTGATCGCTCGAGCCACTCCTGCGCGGCGCTGAAACGCTGCCAGCCGGGCAAGCTCGCCGCATAGTTCACCGATTTCCAGAGCGGATGCCGCGGTGGCTTCTGCAGCTCCGAGAACTTCGAGAAGAAGGCGTCGACAAACTTGGCGGTTCGCGCATAGCGCGCCGAGCCGCGCGGCCAGTTGAAGGTGATCAGCACGGTGCTGCCGGCAATGGTCTCAACGCGCTCCTTAGGGGGCAACAGCGCCGGATAATCATCGCTCGTGATCTGCGCGGGAAAATACTCGGCCTGCAACGCCGGCGCGAATGGCACCTCGAGCAGCTTGAATCCCCAGTCGGGGCGGACCGCGGCGAACGCCGGCACCGGTTTCGGGCAGATGCAGAAGGTGGCGTCGAGCTCGTTATTGCGCATGCGCTGCAGCGCGTCGGGCTGGCTCATATATACAGGCTCGATGTCGATGCCGAGCGTCTTGAAAAGGATGGGCGCGAACTGAGCCGTCGCGCTGCCGCGGTTGTTCACGCCGACCCGCTTGCCGCGCAAGCCTTCGATGGAGGCGATCTCCTTGCGCGCGACGATCTGAGCCTCTTCAGGAAACAGCGGCGCGATATAGGCGATCTGGCGATCGAGGTTCGGGCCGAGCTCGCCAGACTTGCGCAGGGCATTGAGGGTCTGGATGTTGGTGAGCGCCAGATCGATGCCGCGGAGGAAGACGACATCGTGCACGTTCTGCACGCCGGCACCGCCGACAACCGGCAGCACGCGCAGATTCATGCCGTCATCGACGACGATCGAGACATCGTGCGCAATCTGGATGTAGGCGGCTCCGAGCTGGCCTCCCATCAAGAACAGCACGTTCTCATTGACGCGCTCGCGATAGGCCTCCCGGGCCTGTTGCGATGCCCTCTGCTGCGCCCGGACTTCGGGCGACACGCTGTCCTGTGCGCGCGCGGTTGCGACGACCGCAAAGGCCGCCAGAAGCAACGCCGCACAACCAGCGACCGCCTGTCTCGTGCTCCGCATCCTCGCCATCCTCCCGAGTGCCGCCGAATTTGCTTTCGGTCGGCGGCTGCAAAGCTGATGCCGGCCGACCGAGACCAGTTGTGCCTGCAGACGCTTTCGCGCCGGTCCCGCTCGCTGCCTCGCCGAAGCTGCGCCATGGCCAGCAGCAACGGTGCGGACCATCATGGCGATGGGGAGATTGGAACCCGCCAAAATTAAGGCAGCTTTCGCCGAGCTTGCGCGGAACTCTACCGATCAGGGTGATCGGATGGCAACGGTTGAATGAAGCCTAAAAGTTAACGGTCTCTGCGCCCGGCGCGCCGCCACCCGGCGTTGCAAATTGCAAGCAGCAGGGCGCAACGAGTCCGATCCACTCCGATGACGCAAACCTGGGCCGTCCGGTTTAGCCGGGAGCGCGCCCGACGTCGGCCTGGCGTTGCTCCGGAACGCCCATTGAGCCGCATCAAAGCCAGCGAAAGTTAATGCGGCGAAGTTGCTTGCACATGCAGGCACGCGGATCTCCGCCCTGCATCTTGACAATCGTGTGAGGGTTACATGGCAAACATCGAGATCTCCAAGGGCAACGCGCCGGCAAAGACCCCCGTCGCCGACACATTCGACGCGTTACGCGCTGAGATGAATCGCCTGTTTGACGCCTTCGATCGCGGTTGGCCGACGCTGCCGAGCCTGTTCCAGGCCGGGCGCGGCGGCACGTTCGGGCTCGACCTCGATATCCGCGACGATGGCAAGGAGTTCGTGATCGAAGCCGATCTTCCGGGCCTGTCCGAAAAGGATGTGACACTCAAGCTCGCGAACGGCGTGCTCACTATCAGCGGCGAGCGTTCCGACAAGCGGGAGGAGAAGAAGGCCAACTATTACGTCTCGGAACGCAGCTTCGGCAGCTTCATGCGTCAGATTCGCTTGCCGGAGACCGTGGACGAGAGCAAGATTGATGCGCGGTTCGACAAGGGCGTGCTCAAGATCACGGCCCCGAAAAAGCCCGAGGCGGTCAAGTCTGAGCGTACCATCGAGGTGAAGTCGGGCTGACGAACGCCGACCGCTCGGGTAGCCGGGCGGTCGCAGTGTGAACGCCGGACACTCTTTTTCGTTTCAGGCAACGGTGGCCCCATGTTCCAGAATATCCTCATCGCGACCGACGGCTCGGACGTCTCGCAGAAGGCCGTCGGTCAGGGTCTGTCGCTCGCGCGGGCCCTCGGGGCCAAGGCCACCGTCGTCACAGTGACCGAGGCCTATCGCACGGCGATCTCCGGCGAGATGGTGATCACGCATCCCGCCGCCGAATACGAGAAGCGCGCCGCTGAGGCCGCCCACACCATCCTGGCACGGGCGGCGGAAGTGGCGCGCAAGACCGGCATCGCCTGCGAGACCCTGCATGTGAAGGACAGGTATCCGGCGGATGGCATCGTGGAGGCCGCCAAGAACCTGGGTGCGGATCTCATCGTCGTCGCATCGCATGGCCGACGTGGCCTCTCGCGCATGCTTCTTGGCAGCGAAGCGGCCAAGGTTGTCACGATGAGCAGCGTGCCGGTGCTCGTCTGTCGCTGACGCCTTGCCTTTCGCCAGAGGGGGCGGCGCAGAGCGGGCAGGCGGCCTCAGGTATCGTGGGCCGCCGAAAGTTCTTGCCTCGCTTTGCGCTTGCCCCGTGCCTCTTCGTTTTTCATGGGTTTTGCGAGCCGCCTTCGATCACGGCAGCCGATACAGGTGAGTTCGGCGGCCGTCGGGCGGCCTCTGGCAAGCCGGCATCCCACAGCCGGCATGACAGCCGCGACTTCGGGAAGCTGGCAAACCGGCGCGCGTCGTGGAAGGATGCGGTGGTTCGCGCAGCTTCCAAGACGGTCTCAAGGGCGCAGGCACCCCGTGGACTACTCAGGCGGTATTGATTGCGACGTGCACCCGCGCGTGCCGAGCATCAAGGCACTCACCCGGTACATGGACAGTTACTGGGCCGAAGCGGTGGCGGTTCGCGGCATCGAGAGCTTCGAGACGATCGCCTATCCTGCCAACGCGCCCCTGACGGCACGGCCAGACTATCGCCAGGGCGGCGAACGGCCGGACGAGGACGCCGGCCAGCTGGCGCGCGTCCTCATCGACCGGCACGGACTGGCGCACGCCATCTGCAATTGCCTCTATGCGGTGCAGATGATCCGCGACGAGCACATGGCGAACGCGTTCGCGCGGGCGGTGAACGATTGGATCCGTCATGAGTGGCTCGACAGGGATCCGCGCCTCAGAGCCTCGATCGTCGTTCCGATCCAGAACGTCGAGCTTGCCGTCGACGAGGTGAACCGCTGTGCCGCCGATCCGCGCTTCGTCCAAGTGCTGATGCTGGCACTCGGCGAGCAGCCGCTCGGCAAGAGCATGTTCTGGCCGATCTACCGGGCGGCGGAGAAGCATGGCCTCACGATCGGCATCCATGCCGGCTCCAGCTACCATCACGCGACCACGGGATCGGGCTGGCCAAGCTACTACCTCGAGGACTACGCGGCCCAGTCGCTCGGCTTCCATGCCCAGGTTGGCAGCCTGATCGCCGAAGGCGTGTTCGTAAAGTTTCCCGGGCTTAAGGCGGTGATGATCGAGTCCGGCGTGACGTGGCTTGCCCCCTACATGTGGCGCTTCGCCAAGTTCTGGCGCGGGGTGCGGCTCGAGGTGCCCTGGATCGACCGACCGCCCATGGAGATCGTACGCGACCACATCCGTTTCACAATCCAGCCGTTCGACGCCCCTGACGATCCTGACATGGTCCGGCGGATCATCGACCAGCTTCCTTCCGAAGAACTCCTCCTCTTTGCCTCTGATTTCCCTCACTGGCAGTATGATGGCGATGCTATGCTCCCCGCCGGAATCGACGCCCCGCTTCGCCGGAAGATCCTGATCGACAACCCGCTTGCCGCCTATCCGCGCCTTGGAGGTCGCCATGCCGCTTGATCTCGCACCGCAATCGCAGGACGCAGGCCGCGGCGCGGCGGCGTCCAACCGGCTCGCCGTCATCGACAGCGACATCCACCCGGCGGTGAAATCGCTTGCCGACCTGCGCCCGTATCTTTCGAACCGATGGTGGGAATACGCCAACACCTACGGCTTCCGGCGCAAGCACGGCAGCGCCACGGTGGAGCCCTATCCGAAATCGGCGCCGCTCGCCTCCCGCCGAGATGCCTGGCCCGAGGACGGCGGGCGGCCCGGGTCGAGCCTCGAACTCATGCAGACACAGTATCTCGACCCGGCCGGCGTCGAAGTCGGGATTCTTGGACCGCTTGGTCCCACCGGACAGGGCGATCTCAACCTCGACTTTTCCGCGGCGATGGCGCGCGCCACCAACGAATGGCAGCGCGAGGCCTGGACGAAGCGGGACAAACGTCTGCGGTCGGCAATCGTGGTGCCCTACGAGGACGGCGCGGCCTCGGCCGCCGAGATCGAGCGGCTCGGGGCGGACATGAGCTATGCGCAGGTTTTCTGCCTCACCCGGTCGTCGGAGCCCCTCGGCAACCGTCGCTATTGGCCGATCTATGAGGCGGCCCAGCGCTACAACCTGCCTGTCGCCTTCCATGTCTTCGGCACCAGCGGTCATCCGGTGACCGGCGCCGGCTGGCCCTCGTACTACATCGAGGAAGGCGCCGGGCATTCGACGTCCTGTCAGACAGCGGTGACGAGCCTCGTGATGGAGGGCGTGTTCGAGCGCTACCCGAAGCTGAAGGTGGTGATGGTCGAAGGCGGCTTCGCCTGGCTGCCCGCGCTTTGCTGGCGGCTGGACAAGCTTTTCGAGCGGATGCGCTCCGAGGTCCCGCATCTCAAACGCCGGCCCTCGGAGTACATTCGTGAGCACATCTGGGTCTCGACACAGCCGATGGAGGAGCCGGAGAACCGCCGGCACGTCCTTGAAGTCATGGACTGGATCGGCTGGGACAGACTGCTCTTTGCCAGCGACTATCCGCACTGGGATTTCGACGATCCGTTCCGCGCTTTTCCGGCCGGCGTGACGCCCGACCAGCACCGGCGGGTTTGCGCCGAAAACGGCAAGACGGTCTACAGGATCTGAGGCGAGATGACCCGGCATGTCGTTGCGCGTGCAAGCGAGATCCCGGCAGGGGGTCGACGGCTGGTGACGATCGAAGGTCGCCGGATTGTCGTCTTCAATCTCAACGGAGAGTTCTTCGCGCTCTCCGACACATGCCCGCACAAGGGCGGGAGCCTGGCCGAAGGAATTCTCACCGGCCTCGTGCAGTCCGACGGCCCGGGCGACTACCAGCACTCGCGAGCCGGTGAGATCATCCGATGCCCCTGGCATCAGTGGGAATTCGACATACGGACCGGGCGGTCCTGGTGCGATCCCCGGCGCCTGCGACTGATGCAGTACGAGGTGTCCGTCGAGCCCGGCGCGAACTTGGTTCAGGGGCCCTACGTCGCCGAGACGTTCAAGGTCTCAATGGAGGACGATTACATCGTGGTCGACGTTTGAGCCCGGCCGGCCCCGCTCCCCACCGCACACGTTTTGAGCTACGGGCGGGCCGCTGGCGACTTCCCGAGGACCGCACCCCGCGCGATAGTGGGCGCGCGAATTGCCCGGCGAGCCCCGCGGGCGACGCACCAGGGAGAACGGCCCATGCAATCCTCAATGCTGCGCAATGCCACACTCGGCTTCATCGCCGCTGCCCTCAGCGTCGTAACCGTGCACCAGCTGATGGGGCTTGTCGTGACCCAGCTCGGTCTCGCCAGAATCGAGCCATGGTCGTTCAGAGCCGTCCCCCCCTACGGGGTGCCCGCGATCGTCAACAACATGTTCTGGGGTGGGCTTTGGGGCGTGCTTTTCGCCCTCATCGTCGACAAGCTGCCGGGCGGCGCCTTATGGCTCAAAGGCCTGATCTATGGTCTCGGCATCGTCGTCATCAGCAACTGGATCCTGCTTCCGCTGATCAGAGGGCAGGTGTTCGGGGTCCCGAACCAGGTGATGTTCGCTGGCGGCGATCTGAAGCGCCTTCTGGCCGGCGCCCTCATTCTCGGGGCCTTCGGCGTCGCGCTCGCCGTCATCTGGGGCCTGTTGGCTAAGCGCCAGTCTTGACGGCCACACACACAGCGGGACTCCGGCCGAATAGCTCGAGCCCGCGCTCGGCTAACGCCTAGGCGGCGGATTCACTACGCCATCCCGAAACATCGACTCAGCGCCGACGTTGCGGCGGTCGACGTTGACCGCCACCCGGACCGGTCGATCCCGGCGGCGGCGCGGTCCGCAAATCCTTGTGACGGAAGTTGATCCGGCCCTTGGTAAGATCGTAGGGCGTCATCTCGACGGTGACCTTGTCGCCGGCGAGAATGCGAATTCTGTTCTTCTTCATGCGACCCGAGGTGTAGGCGACCACCTCATGCCCGTTCTCGAGCTTCACGCGGCAGCGCGCGTCGGGGAGCACCTCCTCCACGACACCCTCGAATTCGAGCATCTCTTCCTTGGCCATGCTGTCTCCTGCTGCGCCTCGTCGCCTATTGCGCCTCCATCTCGCGCCGGAAACGGCTATCCCGGCTCGGCGCGAATGAGAAGGGGCGGACTGCTGAGCCCGCCCCCCAACTTGCCGCGCGGGCAACCTTCGATCAGGTCTTGAGGTTCACCGCCGCGCTTTTTCCGTTCCGGCCCTTCTCGATCTCGTAGGAAATCTTCTGGCCCTCGCGCAGACCCTGCAGGCCCGCCCGCTCGACGGCAGAGATGTGCACGAACACATCGTTGCCGCCCTCGTCAGGCTGGATGAAGCCGTAGCCCTTCTGAGCGTTGAACCATTTGACAGTGCCAGTCGCCATGTAGTGTCTCCAATGCCGGCTAGGCCGCCAGCACAATTGCCCGCGACCATCAAATCACGCAATGGAGTGGTAACAGTCCCAGCATCGTGCTGTCGTGTAGTGCGCGCCATAGCGAGTTCGACGCGGCCCTTATGCGCTTCTTTCGCGTCAAATGCAAGACAGGACGTCACACCCCCGGACGGCCGGCGGATGCGTCCCAGGTGATTTTCCGAATCATCTTTTTCAAGCCAACAGCTTGAAACTCAATTTGAAATTGACCCGAACCCGTTAGCCAGCGATGTCATGGCGGAGCACGGGTGCAGCGGGCAGTGTCTAGCGAAAGACCGCCGCTTTGCAGGCTCAACGGCAAGCCGCGGCAGGCATCGCGCCATCGTTCGCGCAAGGGTTGTGCGCCGTGCAGCTGCCGCTGTCCCGGACATCGGCAGGATCGGAAAGCCTCGCCGGCGGGCGCGATCCGCCGATCACGGTGGAAGCGCGAATGCGTCGCGCTCCATGGCCAAGAGCAAGCCGACCATCATCCCGTCTTAGCCATCACTTCGGTGGCAAAGCGTTCCATCAAGCGGGTCATTTCGTCGGCCGTCGGGGCATGGAACGACAGGCAGACGTCGCCGACGCCC
>CAYWBX010000017.1:9320-14679 GCA_964456015.1 uncultured Hyphomicrobiaceae bacterium
CTTCGGTGGTCCCTGTCAGGGTGCGCCGGCCGCCCGAGATCGCCGGCTCGGCCGTCCAGCTCACGGGACACAGGACAACATGAGCGAGACCGATCGTCCCCTTCGGACGGCCGGCGGCTGCGGCACGGTCTTGAAACTTGGCGATCGCGGCAGCCACGCGCTCGGCCGTATCGAGCCGGTTTTGCGGATTGCTCGACGCCGGATACCAGGCATCGCCGAGTTGCAGCGCCCGCCGCATGGCCGCCTCGCTCTCGCCACCGATCCAGAGGGGCGGGTGGGGTTTCTGGACGGGCTTCGGACGAAACAGGATGTTCTCGAACGCGACATGTTTGCCCCGGTAGCGCGGGCGCTCGGACGTCCAGAGCTCTTTGAAGGCCATAATGTACTCGTCCGTCGCCTTGCCACGCTCCGCAAAGGGCGGCGCGCCGACCCACTCGAACTCCTCTTTCATCCAACCGGCGCCGCAGCCAATGATGACGCGCCCGCCCGAGAGGACGTCGGCAGTGGCGATCATCTTCGCAGCCAGCACAGGCTGGCGGTGCGGCACCACCATCACAGATGTGAGCAGACGGACCCGCTTCGTCGCACCGGCAAGGAAGCTCAGCGTGGACAGCTGCTCAAGACATTCGCCCGCCGTACGGCCCGCCCAGTCGCCCTCCTCGCTGTAGGGATAACGCGAGGCAATGTCGGCCGGAACGACGATGTGGTCGTTGACGCTGACGAAGTCATAGCCCAGTCGTTCGGCTGCGGCGGCGACGGTCATACAGCCATTGCGGGTCGCCATGGGCCCGCGGGAGAGAATGTTGACGCCAAATCGCATGAGCAGTCTCCTGAGTTTCTCGCCACTGTCGCAAGGACCAGTCCCGACCCTCGCCCGGGCGCGATCCCCGGCTCACGATCGGGTCGGATCGACCGTCGCCTGATGAAGGGGCGTGGCGTGCTCCGCTGGCAACGCCGTCTGCGGTGTGGTTACAGGATTGTCTCGCTCCCACTCCGCCTGTCGCCACTTGAAGCGGCGATAGCTGATCGGAATGAGCGCCAGATAGATCAGCGTCATTGCGGCAAGCGTGGCATAGGGGTAGGTGACCAGCAATCCGACGACCATCAGCGCCGCCGCAAGGACGGGCAGGACCAGTTCCCTCGGAATGCGCTCGCCTAGGAGCTTGCCCGAGAAGGTGGGAATGGTCGAGACGAGCAGCGCCGCCAGTCCCAGCGTGTAGCAGGTAACGACCAGCGGCCAGTTGCGGAACTCGGGGACTCCGATGCCTTCCAGATAGAGCGGCAGCATGACCGTTATGGCTCCGGCGGGGGCAGGCATACCGGTGAAGTAGTTCGATTGCCATTTCGGCTTGTCGACATCCAGCATGGAGTTAAAGCGCGCAAGCCGCAGCGCCATGCCGCAGGCGAAGACAAGCACGGCGATCCACCCGAAGCCTTTCATTCCCGTCAAACCCCAAACGTAGACGAGAATGGCCGGCGCCACGCCGAAGTTTACGAAATCGGCGAGGCTGTCCAGTTCGGCGCCGAAGCGGGATTGCGCCTTGAGGGCGCGGGCTAGACGTCCGTCGACGCCGTCCAGCAAGGCCGCTGCGGCGATCAGGGCGGTGGCAATCTCGAAGCGGCCCTCGACGGCCATTCGGATTGACGTGACACCGGCGCACAGGCTCAGCATCGTGAAGAAGTTCGGCACCAGAAAGCGGACCGGAATCTTGCGCTGGCGGAACAGCCGCCGTCGGCGGCGCTGCAAGACGCTCTCTTCGCTCAGCATGGCTTCGTCCGGCATGTCCTCACTCCAGCGACGCCGTGAACCGGCGGGAACAAATCATGTTCATCATATCCCAGCCGGCGGCCCTATCGCAGTTTGATCGAATGCGCCGCCCGCAATTCTTCCGGGATTGGCTAATTCTTCGCTTCCCGTCTCAGACGACGCGGGCCTCGCGCTCCGGCTCGTTAGATCTGAGGTCCGCAATCACCGTCTCGCCGCCGATCATGCGTTGTCCGACGGCCACGAGCGCGGTCCGGCCCGGAGGCAGATAGATGTCGACCCGGCTGCCGAAGCGGATCAATCCGATCCGCTCGCCTACGCCAACGCTCGTCCCTTCGCCCTTGAAGGTAACGATGCGGCGCGCGATGAGCCCCGCGATCTGGACGACCGCGATCTCGGTGCCGTCATGCTGTGTGATCACGAGCGAGCGGCGCTCGTTCTCCTCGCTCGCCTTGTCGAGCGCCGCGTTAAGGAAGGCGCCCGGCACGTAGACCGAGCGGGTGATCCGGCCGGCGACGGGCGACCGGTTGATGTGCACGTCGAAGACGGAAAGGAAGATGGAAATCCGCTGGCGCTCCTGCTCGCCGAGACCCAGCTCTCCCGGCGGACGTAGCACGTCGATCGCAGACACCCTGCCGTCGGCCGGCGCGATCACCAAGCCGTCACGAAGCGGCGTCACGCGTGGCGGGTCGCGAAAGAAATAAGCGACATACGCCGTCAGACCGAGCAGCAGATAGGCGATGAGGGAGAACGGCAGCAATAGCCAGGCAAGGAGCGCAAGGCCGCCGGCCACTCCCAGAAATTTCCAGCCATCGCGATGAACCGGCGCCAGATTGGCAGTGATGGTCTCGACCAGGGACAAGGCTTGGGCTCCATGACGGCAGAATGCGACCCGACAGGTCCGCTCCCCGGGGTGGCAGGCCGGATTGGTATCGTCTGAGGGACTTGCCCGCAACCCCGGCAGAGCGGCATCCGCGTGTCGCCCCCTCGGCCCGCCCCGGGAACGTCAGTCGAGCGGCATGGCGATGAACCGCAGCTCTCCCTTCGGGCTCTCGATGCGGAGCAAGATCTGCTTGCGGCCTGCCTTGCGCACCTTTTCGATGCTTTTCGCAATGTCCTCGACCGACGCAACAGGGTCCTGGGCCGCCTCGACGATGACATCGCCAGGTTTGATGTTCTTTTGCGCCGCCTGGCTCTGGGGCTCGACGGCCGTCACGACAACACCTTTGACTCTGCCGTCGATCCTGTAGCGGCTGCGCAGTTCGTCGGTCAGCGGCTGCAGCGAGAGCCCGGCCAGGGCGTTGCCTGCTGAGGTGGCGGGCCCATCCGGCTTGGCGGGAGGCGCCTTGCCGCTCTCACCAACTTTTTCGGGCGGCTTGTCCTTGCCGTCGTCCTCCTGCAGCCGCCCGATCACCACCTTGCGCGTGATCCGCTGCCCTTTGCGCAGGATTTCGACGTCCACCGTCTTGCCGACCGGCGTCTGGGAGACGATCCGCGGCAAGCCGCGCATCGTCGTCACCTCTTTGCCGTCGAAGCGCAGCACCACGTCGCCGGGCTCGATGCCAGCCTTTGCTGCCGGCCCGTCAGGCGTGACCGCAGCGATCAGGGCGCCTGTGTTCTCCTTGACGCCTGCGGTCTCGGCGATGTCCTCCGTCACCGACTGGATCTTGACCCCGAGCCAGCCGCGACGTGTCTCACCGAATTGCTTCAGTTGGTCGACGACGGCGACGGCGGTGTCGGAGGGCACCGCGAAGCCTATGCCGATCGAGCCACCGGTCGGCGAGATGATGGCGGTGTTCACGCCGATCACCTCCCCGTCCATGTTGAACAGTGGTCCGCCCGAGTTGCCCTTGTTGATGGCCGCATCGGTCTGCAGGAAATCGTCATAGGGACCGGAGTTGATGTCCCGCTGCTTCGCCGAGATGATGCCGACCGTCACCGAGCCGCCGAGCCCGAACGGGTTGCCGATCGCCATCACCCAGTCGCCGACCTTCATGGCTTGCGAACTGCCGAATGCGACCGCCTTCAGCGGTTTCTTTGGGGTCACCTTGAGGAGAGCGAGATCGGTCTTGGTGTCCTTGCCGAGAACCTTATCCACCTTGAGCTTTGAGCCATCCGAGAAATTCACGACGATCTCATCGGCTCCTTCAATCACGTGGTGGTTGGTTACGATCAAGCCTTCCTTGGCGTCGATGACGAAACCCGAGCCGAGCGAAGACACCTTGCGGTCCTGCGGCTGTCGTCCGCCGCGCCGGTTGAAGAAATCCTCGAAGAATTCCTCGAACGGCGAACCCTTCGGAACATTCGGCAGCGGCACTCCCTGCGCGCTCTTGACGGTCTGGCTGGTCGAGATGTTGACGACGGCGTCCAGCAGCCGCTCGGCGAGCGGCGCCACCGACGCCGGTCCGACCCGCGTGGCGGGCGGGGTGGCCTGAGCCAAAGCCAGTCCTCCGACGCTGGCCATGCCGGCCGAGAGCGCGAGCGCGCCGCCGGCAACGGAGCCTGTCAAAGCCCATCGGAGCAGCAGCCGGACCTTCGAAAGCGGCTTCATGTACAATCCTCGCTGTCGGGCCTCGGCCCACAGACCGGGCGCAGCCGGTCAACGCTTGCTATCCATCCGGCCGAACATGCAACCTGTCAACGGCAGGACTGGGGCAAGCTGCGATGCGCCACGCCGGCCCTCGTCACAGGGCGCCCGGTGATACTGTGAACGGAGCGATCGCGGGCGGGGCGGCCCTCCGCGAGGTGCCGATTCCTTGAGCCATCATCATGTTAGATTCCGGTTCGCCGGCTGCGGCGCCGCTCTCTGCAGTCCCGACGGCGCCGACGGCGTGCTGCCGGGACGCGTCGCGCTCCAGCATGGGTTGAGACCGCCCGCCCCCGGCGACGGGCCTCCCCGTTGCCTTCCGTGGAGCCTGCCCGGCAAAGTTTCGCATCCGCCGACCGATGCGAATTCCCTGAAGTCGATGAAGCGGCAATTCAATTAAGTTTAGCTTTTGCATTTACTCTCCCTAGCGAAATTATTCATCGAAATACGAAAATTAGCATTCCAGAAACCAAAGCAATGATACCACACAGCCGCCGGCTGCGCGTCCTCGGCCGGCATGAGGAAAACCCAACTCGGAGACACTCCCTTGAAACTTCATCTCGCTCTTGCTGCCGCGGTCGCAGCATTCGCCTTTGCGGGCGCCCCGGCGACGGCCGAGGCCGGCGGTCTCAAGCACCTCTGCCCGCTTACCTGGCTGCACGGCCATCACTATCAAGCCAAGGCGGTCGTCGTGAAAAAGCCGGCCAAGAAGGTTGTCAAGAAGAAGGCAACCAAGAAGGTCGTGAAGAAGGCCGCAAAGCCGCTCAAGTAAGCTGCAGCCGATCGAAACCACTACCTTGAAGGCCTCCGCTGCCCGGGAGGCCTTTTCGGAATTCGGTTGCTGCCGGGACCGGGCGGTTGCGCGCTGCGGCAGCACCCGCCGGAACTTTTCGCCGGTCACCCTCAGCCCAGAAGCTGGCCCCCGTCGACGGTGATCGTCTGGCCCGTGTTCCAACTTGCGAGATCGCTTGCCTGAAGTGCCGCGACGTTGGCGATCTCCTCCGGCG
>CAYWBX010000018.1:0-14487 GCA_964456015.1 uncultured Hyphomicrobiaceae bacterium
GCGCGAGCAGGTCGCCGAGCTTCCAGCCGTCGCGCTGCGACTCGGCGGCCGGTGCGGCCGGAGCCGGCCCGGAGTG
Source organism: uncultured Hyphomicrobiaceae bacterium (assembly GCA_964456015.1). Taxonomy (GTDB): domain Bacteria; phylum Pseudomonadota; class Alphaproteobacteria; order Rhizobiales; family Hyphomicrobiaceae. Next base: position 77 of record CAYWBX010000018.1, read on the forward strand.
GTGCGCCGGCGCCATCCGCCCGCTTGGCAGCGGCGCCGGCAATGCGGCTGTCGCGCGCTGCGCCATCTCGTTGGCGAGGCTCTGCGTCACCGAGGAGATCGATCGGGCGGCCGAGGCGGCGGGCTGCACGGGCGGCAAGGGCGCCGAAAGATCGCCGCGCACGGCCTCGCGGTGCGTTAGCGAAGATAGCTGTTCGAGCGCTCTGAGCTGCTCTTGCAGCGAGGCGCGCATTGTCTCGGCCGTCGCGCGCGTCGCCTCGGGCAGGCGCTCGAGTTGGGCCTTGATGCGCGCCTGCTCGTTCTCGATCTCGGCGAGGGTCGAGTAGGCGCGCTTGCGCATGTCCTCCGAGGTATCGTTGAACCGGCTGGAGAGCGATCCGATCTCGTTGGAGACCTCGCGCGAGAGCGAAGCAACCCGGTTGCGCAACTCCTGCAGCGAGCGATCCGCATCGACGGTCGACTGGGACTGGATGCGCTCGAGTTCGCTGATCGTCTGCCGCGACCGTTCCTCGGCGCTGCGCGTCAACTGCTCGCCGACCGCGCGCGCGCGCGCCTCGGCATCGTTGAATGTGCCCTCGAGCGTCGAGGAATAACCCTTGAGCGTGCGCTCCACCGCGTCCGTGCGCGCCGCGAGGCTCTCGAGGGTCTGACTGAGCTCGGCCTGGCGGTTCTGCAGCATCTTGTCGATGCGGTAGTTGGCCGTTTCGAGCGCATTGGCCGCGCGCATGATGGTCTGGCCCTGCTGATCGAACCGGTTTGTCACACCGCTGATCTGGTTGACGAGGTTCTCCGAGACGTTGCGCAGAAGATCGGCCTGGCCGGCCAGCCCCTCGATGGCGCGCAGCGACTGCTTCGTCACGTTCTGGCTGGCGACGCGGACGGCGTTGACGCCATGCATCAGCTGCTCGTCGAGCTCGAGGGCCTGGCGGCCGAGAACCTGCGAGATTTCCTTGGCGTGCGACTCGAGCGCCGCGCTCAGCGCGCGCGCCTTGTCCGCCACCATGCTGTCGATGGCGATCGTGGAGCGCAGGATCGAATCGTCGAACAGCTTCAACCGCTCCGAGAACGCATCGTCGAGCGCCTTGGTACGCTCGATGAGCTGGTTGTCGAGCGACTGCTGACGGCTCTGCATGGTGGCGTCGAGGGCGCGCGTGTATTCCTCGAGGACCGCCTGCAGTCCCTCGGTGCGGGCAGTGAGCGCCTCGTTGAGCCCGTCCGAGAACGTGTCGAAGACGGCGCGCATGGTCTCGGTGCGCTCGCCCATGGCGCTGGTCAGTCGCTCCGCGCCGGCTTCGAACGACTGCTGGAACTCGCTCGCCTTGTCGACGAGGAGGTGCTGCAGACGATCGGCCCCTTCGCTCAGCGCGCTCTGCAGCTCCTGGGTGCGGGCACCGACGCTTTGGGCAAGATGACTGCTGCTCTGGTTGAGCGTCTGCTCGAGCGCCACGATGTTCTGGCCGGCGTGCTCGATGAAGCGAGCGAGCTTGACCTGCTGCTCGCCGAGTTTTTCGACGAGAACTGGAATTTCGGAGCCAAGCTCGCGCAGCGAGGCGTTGACGCGCTCGCTGGTGTTGAGCAGGGCATGGCGCTCGCCGGAGATCTCCTGCAGAAGTCCCTGGATGCGGTTCTCGTTCTCGATGTAGGAGCGCTCGAGGCTCGCCACCTCGTTCTGCACCATGGCCTCGAGCTCGGTCGCGCGGCCAAGCGCCCTGCTGACCGCCTCGTTCATGAACGCGACCTGCCGCCGGACGGCCTGTCCCACCGAGGCGATCTGCTGCTCGGCCATGCGGTCGGGCTCGGCAAGGCGGATCGCGACCTCCGTCATCGCCGACGACATGAGCTTGAGCTCCTGTGCGCGCCAGGCGAGGACCGCGAGCAGCCAGAAGAGGGCCACGGGAATGATGATCGTCGCCGCCAAGACGATGGCGGTCGGCCGCGTCAGCATTTCGAGGAAGGTGGGCGCTCTCTGCAACTCGGGAGCCAGCATGGCCCACCCGAGGAGCACCCCGACGAGACACCAGACCGCGCTCGCGACCGCGGCGATTTCGAGCGGACGCCGAGACGGCTTCTGGTGCAGGGCGAAGATGAGCCCGCCGATCGAGGACACGTCGTCATTGGCGGCCAGCGCGCCGCGCGCCGGCCCGGCGGGGCGGCGTCGGGCGAGCCGGCGCCCGCCGTCGCCGTCCTCGGGGGGCGCCGGGGCGGCCGTGGACTCCGGCGGCTTGCGCGCTGCCTCGCGCTCTGCGGGCGAGGCGGATTTCTGAGGCGCGTCCTTCGCAGTGTCGGGCGTCTTCGGGTGCGCCTCCGCGGCGAGCGCATTGGCGCCGTCCGTGGCAGGCAGCGGCGGCGGAACGGCCCGGCCGGCTTCAGCCGGCCTTTCGCCAGCTTGCGTATCCCGCTTGCTCCCGCCGTCTTGCGCCATCGCTGGAACCGATCACACGGCGTCCCCGCGCCGCTCCCCAAGCCCAATGTCTACGATTAGACTATTTCAATGCCGTCGGACAGAGCCGCTGCACACTTTACGGCCCGGCAGGCTTTCCCGCACCGTCCGCGCGCAATCCCACCTTTGCGCAGCTAAACTGCGTTTGGGGCGAAAGCGTGTTGGCGGCGGCCCGCTCCCCGCTTGAAAGCGTTAACGATTTCCTGAGCGTCTGTGGGAGAATTGCTCCGCCGGCCTTTACGCAGGTTTATGGCCTCTCAGGCACGATCCTGACCGACAGGAGAGGGGCGCTCGGGAACCCGCCCGGCGCGGAGGCACGACCATGGCATTCGCAGAGGCGAACGAGCCATTGCAGGTGACGGAGTGCGGCACCCGCAAGGCGATGCGGCCGCCAATCGATCGCGAGCACCTGACACGTTACACGTTCGGCAATCTCGACCTCGAACTTGAGGTTCTCGATCTCTTCGCGCGCCAGGCGCCGACCACGCTCGCGGCGCTCTCGGCCGCGCCGACCGACAAGGCCTGGCGCGATGCAGCGCACGCGCTCAAGGGCTCGGCGCGTGCCGTGGGGGCTTGGCGCGTTGCGGCGCTGGCGGAGGGCGCGGAGCGTCTTCCCATCCCGCCCGAGGGCCATGCCCGGCTGACGTCGCTCGGCGCCCTGGCAGCGGCCCTCGACGAGGCCTGCGCCTACATCGAAGTCCTCAGATCGCACCGCTGAGCCTTGGCGGATCGTCACCCGGGGGAAGGAGCGCCGAGCACGAGATCGGCTGCCTTCTCGCCGATCATGATTGAGGGGGCGTTCGTGTTGCCCGAGGTCAGCGTCGGCATGATCGAGGCATCCGCCACGCGCAGGCCCGCGATGCCGCGCACCTTGAGCTCGGGATCGACGACGGCCATCGGATCGCTGTCCGGCCCCATTTTGCACGTGCCCACGGGATGATAGGTCGTCTCTCCGGCGCGGCGGACCCAATCGAGGATCGCCTCGTCGCTGACTGCATCCGCACCTGGCGCAAGCTCCGAGACCTGCAGCGGCGCCATGGCCTTTGCCGTCATGATGGCGCGGGCGATCCGAATGGCCCGGACGGTGAGCACGGCGTCGATCTCGGCGGTCGGGTAGGCGAAGGTTATGGCGGGGGGCACGCGCGGATCGGCGGACCGGATGTGAATATGACCGCGGCTTTCCGGGCGCATCGGGTGCGCGTAGCAGGTCATGCCGGATTGCTTCGAGATGACCGGTCCCTTCGGGCCCGGCTCGGTCAGCATGGGCACCCAGCCGAGCAGAAGGTCGGGCGCCTCGAGCCCGTCGCGCGAGCGCACGAACGCCCGGATCGGCGCGGCGACCATGTTCAGCATGCTCGGCACGCCCAGCGCGTAGCGGATGGCCTGATTGACGAGCCCGAGGCCGCGGCCGCGGTCGTTGTACGTCACGCCGCGGGCGCCGATGGCCCAGCGCGTGCGCGGCGCGTAGTGGTCGCGCAGGTTTTCACCGACCCCTGGGAGCGCCTGGCGGACCTCGATGCCGAGCGCCTTGAGCCGGTCCGGCTGGCCAATGCCGGAGAGCTCGAGAAGCTGCGGGGAGTTGATCGATCCGGCGCTGATGATGACGTCGCGGGCCGCGCGTGCGACGTAGCGTCTGCCGCCCGCCGCGTACCTGACGCCGGTGCATCTGCGGCCGTCGATCAGGATCTGCTCTGTGAGCGCCTCAGTCTCGATGACGAGGTTGCGGCGCGTGCGGGCGGGATCGAGGTAGCAGCGCGCCGTGCTCATGCGCCAGCGGCCCGAGATCGAGGCCTGGCTCATGGCGATGCCGTCCTGCGCCGCGCCGTTGTAGTCGGGATTGTGCCGGATGCCGACCTCGCCAGCCGCGGCGATGAGCGTGCGAAAGATCAGGTCCCGGGGCTCGGGATTGGTGATCCTGAGCGGCCCGGTGCGGCCCCGATAGGCGTCGTCGCCTCCGCCTGCGTAGCTCTCCATGCGCTTGAAATAGGGCAGCACCTCCCGATAGCTCCAGCCGCGGTTGCCAAGCTGCGCCCAGGTATCGAAGTCCTGCGCCTGCCCGCGCACGAAGGCGAGCCCGTTGATCGTGCTCGAGCCACCGAGGATCTTGCCGCGCGGCACGGGGATGCGCCGGCCGTTCGTCGCAGGCTCGGGCTCGGCGCTGTAGAGCCAGTTGGCCTCGGGATTGTTGATGAGCTTGGCATAGCCGACCGGAATGTGCGCCCAGCGGTGCGTCGCAGGACCCGCCTCGAGCAGCAGCACGCGATGGCGCGGGTTTTCGGAAAGACGGCTGGCAAGCGCGGCGCCCGCCGACCCGGCGCCGACCACGATGAAATCGAAGGGCTCTTCGCTCCGCACTTCCTCGGATTGATTTTCGGCCACGCAAGTCCCCCGCTCGGTCATGATTTGGCGGCAGTCTAGCGGCTCTGACGCCACCGTCACGCCGGGCTGTCGGAAGGGCTGCGATGCTTCCGCTGCGCGGGCACCCGAGGCAGCGCCCGCCAAGCGCCGCAGGACCGGCTCCGCGCGGCGCGTCGCCGGCAACGGTCCGGCTCTTCGCACCAAAGCGCAGGCGGGATCGGCGTGCGACCGCAGGTCTCGCCCGCCGCAGCTTGCCCGTGGCCTGCCGGCGCAACTTCGTGCTAGGCCGCTCGCATGATCCAAGGCAACGACGAGAAGCCGGTTGCGGCGCAACAGTCCGGTCCACCCTCCGACCGCACGCCCTGGCGCGCGGTGGTGCTGACGCTCTTTCCGGAGATGTTTCCGGGTCCGCTCGCGATTTCGCTTGCCGGACAGGCGCTGGCAAGAGGCATCTGGCAGCTCGAGGCCCGCGATATTCGCGCCCACGGGCTCGGCCGGCATGCGCAGGTCGACGACACCCCGGCGGGCGGCGGCGCCGGAATGGTGCTGCGCGCCGACGTTCTGGGCGCGGCGATCGATGCGGCGCGGGCCGCGCACGCCGCGGCCGCCCGGCCGGGGGAGGGACCGCTGCCCTCGATCTGTTTGTCGCCGAGGGGACAGCCGTTCACGCAGCGGCTCGCTCGCGAGCTTGCCTGCGGCCCGGGCGTCTTGCTGCTCGCCGGCCGCTTTGAAGGCATCGACGAACGCGTCATTGCGGCGCGCGACCTGGTCGAGATTTCGATCGGCGACTATGTGCTCTCCGGCGGCGAGATCGCGGCCATGGCCGTGATCGACGCGTGCGTCCGGCTTCTGCCCGGGGTCGTCGGCGGCGCGGCCACGCTCGCCGAGGAAAGCTTCGAGGACGGCCTGCTCGAATATCCGCAGTACACGCGGCCGCGCGAATGGGAGGGACGGTCGATTCCGGAGGTGCTGCTCTCGGGCGATCACGCCCGCATCGCCAAATGGCGGCGCGCCGAAGCCGAGCGCCTGACGCGCGAGCGCCGCCCGGATCTCTGGGCGCGGCGCAAGACGTAAGTGTGGGGTCCGACGGCGCGCCGGCGATTGCCGCAAGCCGGCGAAGCTGCGAGAGTTGCGGGACGGAGGACACGCCATGCCCCAGCCGCCGCCGGCCCAGCCCGGAATGCCGCTCGCCGACGTCGACACGCCGGCGCTGCTCATCGATCTCGACGCCTTCGAGCGCAACCTCGCCAAAATGGCCGCGGCCGTGAAGGCGGCAGGCGTCCGGCTGCGTCCGCACGCCAAGACGCACAAGTCGCCGGTGATCGGCCTGAAGCAGATGGCGCTCGGCGCCGTCGGCCTGTGCTGCCAGAAGGTTTCGGAGGCCGAAGCGATGGTGCTGGGTGGCGTTCCGGACGTCTATGTGTCGAACGAGGTGGTCGGAGCCCGCAAGCTCGATCGCCTGGCGGGCCTGGCGCATCAGGCGCGCGTCATGGTTGCCGTCGACAACGAGGCGGCGATCGAGGCATTGGGCGCGGCGGCGCGCAAGGCGGGCGTGACGCTGCGCACGCTTGTCGAGATCAACGTCGGCGCCAATCGCTGCGGCGTCGAGCCCGGCGCGCCGGCGGTCGCGCTGGCAAAGCGCGTCGCCAGCGAGAAGGGCCTCTCCTTCGCCGGACTCCAAGCCTATCAGGGGCGCGCGCAGCATCTGCGCACCCTCGCGGAGCGTCGCGCGGCGATCGGCGCGGCGATCGACAAGGCTGCCGACACCGTTGCAGCGCTCCGCAAAGCCGGACTTGAGTGCGAAGTGGTCGGCGGCGCGGGCACGGGCACGTTCGAGCTTGAAGCCGCAAGCGGCGTCTACAACGAGCTGCAGGCAGGTTCCTACTGTTTCATGGATGCCGACTACGCCCGCAACCTGAAGGCGGACGGCTCCCGCTTCGACACCTTCGAGCACGCGCTCTTCGTTTATGCCACCGTCATGAGCACGCCGACCGCCGACCGGGCCGTCATCGACGCCGGCCTCAAGGCGTTTTCCTTCGAATCCGGCCCGCCTGAACCCGTAGGCCTCGCCGGCGCCATCTATGAGCGGCCGTCGGACGAGCATGGCAATCTGAACGTCGCCGCCTGCAACGTCAGACCTCGCCTCGGCGACAAGATCCGGCTCATTCCCGGTCATTGCGACCCGACGGTGAACCTGCACGATTGGTATGTCGGTATCCGCGGCATGTCCGGGCCGGCGCCCCGCGTCGAAAGCGTGTGGCCGGTCGCGGCGCGAGGTGCCCTGTTCTAGCTCCGTTCCGATAAATTCATCGGTGTGTCGTGGTCTCCCGCTATTGCGCCGTCGGCGCCGCGACCCAACATTGGGGGTCGCAGTTGAACCCCCTCGGGAGAAACAAAGATGACGCCGGAAGAACGCCAGTTGATTGGAGACCTTTTCGAGCGCATGCGCTCGCTGGGCTCGCTCGAGAAGGATCACGAGGCGGAAGGCTTCATCAATCAGAACATCCTGACGACCTCGGACGCGGCCTACAAACTCGTCCAGACCGTGCTCATCCAGGAGCAGGCGTTGCAGGATATGCAGGCGCGCGTCGAGGAGCTCGAAGGGCAGCTTCGCCAGATGCAAGGGGCGGGGCCGCGGGCATCTTCGGGCGGAGGTTTCCTCGGCGGCATGTTCGGCGGCGGTCGCCAGCAAGCGGCGGCGTCGGTGCCGCCGACCGGCAATCGCAGCCCGGGCTTCGGGCAGCAGCCGTCGAGCCCCTGGGGTCGCGCGGGGCCGCAGCCGCAGGGTTATCAGGCGCCGATGCAGCAGCAACCTGCCCAGTCGTCGGGCGGAGGCTTCCTGCGCGGGGCGCTCGCGACGGCAGCGGGCGTCGCCGGCGGTGTGCTGGCCGCGGGAGCCCTTCGGGACATGTTTGGCGGCGGCAGCAGCGCACAGGCCGGAACGCCGGCGTCCGGCGGCGACACCTCCGGCTACGAGGTGAATTCTGCCAGCCAGTCCGAGCAGGGCTATGGCTACCAGGACGAGGCCAACAACGATCCCGGCAACGTCGACGATGACAGCTGGGGCGGAGACGACGGCAGCGCGATGTAAGGGCGTCGGATCGAGAATTCGGCTCGCAAACGAGCAGATACAGAAATGAGCCACGGGGCGCTCTCGAGGGGAGCGCCCCGTTTCACTTGTGGGAGGGGATCGCGCCGTACCGGCCGGAACGATCCCGGCCTGTGCCTACTTGCTGAACTTCTTGAGGTAGGCGATGACGTCGAGCCGGTCCTGCTCGTCGGGCAGGCCCGCGAAGGCCATCCGGTTGCCGGGCATCGCAGCGCGCGGGTTCTCCAGATATTTGAGCAGGTTGGCCTCGGTCCAAACCCAGCCCTCTTCGCCTGCTTTCTTGTTCGCCGGCGAATAGTTGAAGCCTTCGATGGTGCCAGCCTTGCGGCCGATGATGCCGTTCAATATGGGGCCAAGCTTGTTCTTGGCGTCGGGGCCCACCTCGTGGCATTGCCGGCACTTCTTGAAAACCTCCTCGCCGTCCTCAGCTTTCCCCTCCGCAGCCTGGGCGCTGCCGGCGAGAATGACGCTCACGGCGGCGAACGCAGCGAGTCGCATCATGGTTGGACCCTCCCGGTTGGTCTTTGTGCACATGCGACCGTTAGCATTAGTCGGTTCACGGCGGTTTCGGATCGCGACCAAATGCCTCAACATATTCATATATAGAGATGTAACCTAGTCCCGAGTGATGCTGTTGGAAATGGCGAGTGTTCGCCGGGCCATTTCAGCGTGCAGGAGCTCGACCATCCGGCCGTCCAGATTGATCACCCCCTTACCCTGGTTCTCCGGCCTCTCGAAGGCGGCCAGCACTTTCTTCGCCCAGGCGATTTCCTCGGCGAGCGGCGCGAACGCTTCGTTCGCGACAGCGACCTGATCGGGGTGGATGAGGGTCTTGCCGTCGAAGCCGAGTTTGCGTGCCGCCAGGCATTCCCGCCGCAGGCCCTCCGGGTCGCGGAAGTCGTTGTAGGCGCTGTCGAGCGCGTCAAGTCCATAGGCGCGCGCCGCGGTCACGACCGTCGTGAGCCAGAGCAGCGCGGCCGTGCGCTCGGCGTCGGGCTGCGCCCGGGTCTCCTTGAAGAGATCGTTGAGCCCGACGATGAGGCCGGCAAGCGGGCAGCCGGGATGGCGGGAAGCCGCGGCGATCTCGGCGGCTTTGAGAACGCCGAGCGGCGTCTCGATCATCGCCCAGATCGTTATGCCGTCCGGCGCGCCAGCGCGTCGCAAACCGGTCGCAAGACGCTCGACGTCGGCGACACTCTGCACCTTCGGCAAGACGACTCCCGACGGACAGGCCGCCGCTGCGGCGGCCACGTCATCCTCATGCCAGGGCGTACCCGGTCCGTTGACGCGAATGAGCACCTCGCGCCGGCCGTAGCCACCCGTCCGGACCGCCGCCACGACCTGAGCCCGCGCCAGTTCCTTCGCCTCGGGCGCAACGGAGTCTTCGAGATCGAGAATGAGGCAGTCGGCGTCGATATGCCGGGCTTTCTCGAGCGCGCGCGCGTTGGATCCCGGCATGTAGAGCACGCTGCGGCGCGGACGGATGGTCATGGCGGCTCCGATCTGTGCTGCGGAGGCTTTTGGACACAATGATGGATCGGCGCCGGATCAGGGCGACCAGCTGAGCCCATCGAGCGCGCGCGGCGCGAAGCCCGGCACAAAGCCGAGACTTTCGATGCGGCTTCGCGCGGCGTCAATGGCAGCGGGGTCCGTCAGATGCTCGACAACGAGGACAGGCAGGCCGCTCTGCTGCGCCAGTCTGAGATATTTGAGGCTCTTTCTGATCCTGTTGTCGTCTCGTGCCTTCGGCCGTCCGTCGATGCCATGCAGAAGATCGGCTTTCATCACGGAATCGAGCGCCGCCTGCACCCGCGCGTCCGCAAGCAGCTCCTCGCTGTTCTGCAGAACGACGATGAAGCCCGGCGACAAGGCCCGTGCGCGGCTCGAGATGGCCTCGACCAAGGCCGACATGTCGGCTTTGGCGCTGCGCCGCGCCTCGGCCCAATGCTTCCAGGCCTGGGCATGTCCGAGCACGACGCCGTCAAAGCCAGCCGCGACGATCCGTTCGAGCGCCGATCGCTCACCGCCAAACATGAGGCGCTGCCACCCCTCATCCCAGAAGCGAACCCGGAAGGCGCCGCTTGCGCCCGGAACCTCGCCGGCGAGCCAGTCCGGCGCCGCAACAACCGGCGGGTCATGTGGCGTATCGGCGGTCGGGCGGGTCAAGGCCGTCGACCATCGCCGGTCCCAGTAGGCGCGTGAGCTTTCGGCCTGACCGATGGAAAGATAGGCGAGAACGAGCCGTCGGCCGCCGCTCGGCTTGCGCTTGAGCTGCACGAGGGCATCGGATGCGGCCTGCGCGTCACGCCTGCCGACCTCCTCCGGGTCGATCACCACGAGGTCGAGGTCGGAGCTCGCGGTCCTGGCGACGTCGAGCGCGCCGGCGTGAAACCCCCAGGACTTCACGCTCCCGAGGAGCTCGTGCCTAACGGCGGTCGCGCCGGAGCTGCTCTCGTCGGCCAGATCGATACTCGCGTGCATGAGCCATGCGCCGCTCGCCGTCATTGCAAAGACGATCATCAGGCCCGCTATGGCGCGGCGCATGATCCTGTAGCGCGATGGATGGCCGTCGGCGCTGGAGGCATGCACCACTGCAGGCAGCAAATCGTTCAAAGCCAAGGCTCAAGTCCCGCGACTGTCGTGATCACTCTCAATTGGATCAGAACTGCGGCCGGTTGAAGGCACGCCGCGGGCGGATGGCGCAGGCCATGTCTGCCTGTGGGTAACGCATTGGTGCAACGGCACACGCCGCCGCGCAGCGCACGAAACGCGCGGGCAGGCCCGAGGCCGGCCATTCCGTTCACTCAGTTGAGCCGACCCTTGAGATCGCGGATGGCTTGATCCACGAGCCCGCGTCCGACGTCGCCCGCGGCGCGCTGCTGCAGCACGCGCTCGGCAGCGGCAACGGCCCGTTCGACGGCAGCCGAACGCACCTCGGCCACCGCCTGCGCCTCCGCCCGCGCGATCTTTTCCTCGGCAAGGCGGGCGCGCCGCTCGATCTGCTCCTTGAGCGCACGCTCGGATGCCGTCTTGAGCGCCTCGGCCTCGCGATGTGCCTGCTCGATGATGCTCTTGGCCTCGCTCTCCGCCTGGCGCTGCTTCTGCTGGTACTCGGTCAGCAGATCCTGCGCCGATTGGCGCAACCGCCGCGCCTCGTCCAGTTCCTTGCGGATGGACTCGGCGCGTTCGTCAAGCACCCTCGCGACCTGCTGATGCACCTTGAGCTTGGCGAGCAGCGCGATGAAGGCCAGGAACGAGATCAGCACCCAGAACTCGGCGGAATGAAGCATGTCTGCTGTCCTCGACCCTCAGCTGCCGTCTGCAGCAAGCGCCTGGCGGATTTCCTCGACCGGCACGTCCTGCCCGATGAGCTTGCCGACGAGCGCGGCGGCGGCATCGGCAGCGATGTCGTTGACGCTCGCGAGCGCCCGCGCCTTGCTCTCCGCAATTCGCCGCTCCATCTCCGCGATCTTGGCGGCATTGGCCTCATTCGCCGCCAGGCGATCGCGCTCCAGCGCGGCGGCGACGCGATCCCGCGTCTCCTTGGCGACCGCTTGCGCTTTGGCCCGCGCCTCGGCAAGCGACTGCTCGTAGGCCTTGAGCGCTGCGTCGGTCTCGGCCTTCATGCGCTCCGCCTCGGACAGTTCGCGCGAAATGCGCGCGCGCCGCTCCTCGATCACGCTGCCGATGCGCGGCAGCGCGACCCGCGACAGAATGAGATAGAGCGCGGCAAACGTGATGACGAGCCAGACGAGCTGCGGCGCAAACGTCGAGCTGTCGAACGGCGGGAACTTGGCGCCGCCCTGTGGCGCCGCCGTCGGCACGAGAAGTCCGGTGGTCAGCGTCTGCTCTTGGCTCTTCGGCGAAGCCATGTCGGTGTCGTCCAGATCTCGGTGATGCTGTTGTTGGGGCGGCGGCAGAGCAATCCGCCCGGGGTCCGCGCGGCAGCCGTTGCGGCCGCCGCGCGCCCTGAGCCGTGACCGGTTAGACCACGAACAGCAGCAAGAGCGCGATCAGCAGCGAGAAGATGCCGAGCGCTTCCGTCAACGCGAAGCCGAGGAGCAGCGTTCCGCGCTGGCTGTCGGCGGCGGAGGGATTGCGCAGCGCGCCGGCAAGGAACTGGCCGAACAGATTGCCGAGGCCGATGCCGGCTCCCGCCATGCCGAGGCAAGCGAGACCGGCGCCGATGGCCTTGCCGATGATCGGATCCATGAGAAGCTCCTGTGTGCTGGTTCGAGGTTGAACGATCGGGTGGGAAACCGGAAGCAGGCCGCGGCGGTCAGTGATGACCACCGTGTACCGCATCGTTGAGATAGACGCAGGTGAGCACCGCGAAAACATAGGCCTGCAGCGCCGCCACCAGGAACTCGAGCGCCGTCAGCGCGATGGTGAGGAGGAGCGGCAGCGGAGAGATGAGTCCCCAGACCCCGGCGGCCAGCAGCGAGGCGACGAAGCCCGCGAAAATCTTGAGCGCGATGTGGCCGGCGAGCATGTTGGCGAAGAGACGAACCGACAGCGACAGCGGCCGCGAGAGGAACGAGATGACCTCGATCGGAACCATCAGCGGCAGGAGCCATGGCGGCACGTCCGGCACGAAGAGCTTCAGAAAGCCGACGCCGTGCTGCAGGAAGCCGTAGAGAATGACGATCGAGATGACGAGGAGCGCGAGCGCGGCGGTGACGACGATGTGGCTCGTCACCGTGAAGGAGTACGGAATCATGCCCATCAGATTGCAGATGAGCACGAAGATGAAGAGCGAGAACACCAGCGGGAAGAACTTCATGCCCTCCTGGCCGACGTTCTCTCGCACCGTGTTTGCGACGAATTCGTAAAGGATCTCGGCGATGGATTGCGATCGCCCGGGCACGAGGCTCCGGTTGCGCATCGCGTAGATCAGGAAGCCGCTGGTCAGCACCACGGCCGCCACCATGAACATGGCCGAATTGGTGAGCGAAGCATCGATGCCGCCCGGTAGCTTGAACGGCACGAGCTTCTTGATCTCGAACTGCTCGATTGGGCTTGCCACGTCGCTCCAGCCTTCTGTCGTCCCCGATCCCCGCCCGGTCCGCGGCGCGGCGGCGGCGGCATTGCCGCTCGGCTATGCGTCCCCGTCCCGCTCGTCCTTGACGGATGGCCGTGGTGGGGTTCGCTCGCGCATCGCCATCCTGATGACGTTCAGGATGCCGGCTGCCGCGCCGAGCAGAAAGAACAGGATGAAGAACCACGGCTTCTGATTGCCGAGCCAAGCATCCAGGAACCATCCGATCGCGCTGCCGACGACGATGCCGCCGATGAGCTCCGCCGAGACCCGCAGCGCCCGGCCCATGGCCTCGCCGCGATTGCCCGCCGCCGGCTTCCGGCCGGAGCCGCCTTCGCGTCCCCTGGCAGCCTCAAGCCGGCGACCGAGCTCTTCGGAACGCCGCTTGATGGCGTCCCGCTCCTCGGACGGAATCTCCCCGCGCGGCCCGTGGTCATTCTTGTCATCTGGCGACATGAAAAACCTTCACCAGGGCGTGATGAGCGCCCGGTGCGCGGCTGCGATCCAAGTTCGCGCGCACCATAGGGAGCGGGTCTGGGGGTGTCAAGAAATGCGTCCCCGGCAAACCGGCCGGCGCTGCAGTGGCGAATCCGCGCAGGGTGCGTTGCAGGCGGCGTCCTCTTGCGCCGCCTAGGCCGCGCCGGCCTGCTGGTGATGAGCGCCGTTTTCAATGATCTTCTCTGCCGTCGCGAGATCGACCGAGACGAGCTGCGAGACGCCCTTTTCCGCCATGGTGACGCCGAACAGCCGGTTCATGCGCGCCATGGTCATCGGATGGTGCGTGATGACCAGGAAGCGGGTGTCGGTCTCGGCCGCCATGCGCTCCATCAGCGAAGCGAAGCGGTCGACGTTTGAGTCATCGAGCGGCGCGTCGACCTCGTCGAGCACGCAGATCGGCGACGGGTTGGTGAGAAACACGGCGAAGATCAGCGACAGCGCCGTCAGCGTCTGCTCGCCGCCCGAGAGCAGCGAGAGCGTCACCGGCTTCTTGCCCGGCGGCTTGGCGATGATCTCAAGCCCGCCTTCGAGCGGGTCCTCGGCGCTTTCGATCATCTCGAGGCGCGCTTCGCCACCGGCCCCGAACAGCGTGCTAAAGAGGCGCTGGAAGTTCTCGTTCACCGCTTGGACTCAGGTGTTGAGACGCTGCTTCGCTTCGCGGTTGAGCTGCCCGATGGCGCCCCGGAGCTTGGCGATGGCACCCTCCACGTCGAGGCGCTCGAGGTCGAGCGAGGCGAACTGCTCGTTGAGGCGCGAGAGCTCCTCGTCGGCCTGCAGGTTGACGCCGCCAAGCCGTTCGCGGTCAGCCTTGAGGCGCACGAGCTCGCGCTCGACGTCGGCGAGAGCCGGCAGCGATGCGCCCGGCGCGAGCCCGGCGAGCGCAAGGCAGTCTTCCGGCGCGCAGCCGAGCGCATCCTGGATGCGACGGGCCTCTTCCGTGCGCCGCGCGCGCGCATTCTCGAGCCGGGC
>CAYWBX010000019.1:0-2278 GCA_964456015.1 uncultured Hyphomicrobiaceae bacterium
TGCCGAGCTTCTGGTAGGCGGCGATGGTCCGGGTCAGCACGGCGAGGTCGATGCCCGGGAAGTACGGGGCTTCGACGCGGGCGACCTCGGCGGCGGGGGATGCGATGACCCAGGCCCTGGCCTGCCGGTAGGCCCGCATGAAGCGGCGCGCCTGATCCGTCAGCAGCCAGTCGCGGCTTGCGACCAGGCTCGAGAAGGCGCACGGCCCGATGGCCGCCCCGCACGAGGCGACGATGTAGCCCGCCTTGTCATGTTCGAGCTGCTGGGGATGCGGTCCCTGCAGATGAACATAGTCGCCCTCGCCCTGGCGGAAGGCGGCCTCCATCTGGTTGGAAGGAATGTTCACCGCGACGATGTCCTCGAAGCGGATGCCCCGCTTCATGCAGGCGTACTTGAACATGGCGAGCGGTTGGCCGCCGTGATCGACGAGGACTCGCCGGCCCTTGAGGTCAGACCACTGGAACGCTGGCTCTGGCCGCCGACCGGTCAGAAAGAAGCCGTCCATCTCGTTGATCTGGGCGAAATGCGCGACGGTCGGCCGCTGCCCTTTCTCCAGTTGCGCGAAGGCCTGGCTCGGCGCCGATTGTCCGACATCGACCGTGCCGGCGAGAATGCCCTCAATGGCGGATCTGCCCGGCGGGCAGACGGCATAGGTCGGCTCCAATCCCTCCTTCTTCAGATAGCCGCCGGCGATGGCCGCGATCAGCGGGCTGTAGAACGCCGAGAACCGCGTGAATTCGATGCGAATGGGCTCCGCCATGGACGTCTCCGGGCTGGGGTGGGTGCGCGGAACGCATCACCGGCGACGATCATCCGGCCTCCGCGCAGCCGGATGCGCCTTCGCAATTCGATAAGTCATAAGCCTAGCCCAAACCTGGCCGGCGTGCAGCACCGCGAAGGCGCAAAGCAGCGCTCATCAGGCGATGTCGACCAGCACGATCTCGGGCGGCACGCCCAAGCGGACGGGGATGATCGAGCAGCCGAGTCCGCCCGACACGACGAGGTGACGCCCGTCCTCCACGAAATGCCCGTAGGCGTAGCGGTTGCCGTACCGCGAGGGCACGATCGGGGAGTAGCCGAGCACGCGTACCTGGCCGCCGTGGGTGTGTCCCGAGATGGTCACTTGCACACGGTCCGGCACCGTTGGAAAGATGTCCGGTTCATGCTCCAGCAGGACGATCGGCGCATCGTCCGTCACCTTTGCCAGGGTGCCTCCCAGGTCGTGGACCCCGAGGTGACGCCGTCTGCCGATCAGATAGGCGAGCTGGTCCGCAAGCCCGGCAAGCCAGAACGCTCTGCCGCGGTGCCGGATGCGGATCGCCTCATTTTCGTAAACTGGAATGCCGGCCTTCTCGAGCGCCCGGCGGGCAAACGGCGTGCCGCGGCGGTTGAGCTGGACGTTCACGTCCGCCCACCAGTCGTGATTGCCGAGCACGGCATGGACCCCGAGCGGGGCCTTGAGCTGGGCAAGCGTGCGGGCCCAGTCCGCCGGATCGAGCTGGCTGGCAAGGTGCCGCGGCCCGCCGACATAGTCGCCAAGGAGCGCGATGAGATCGGCGCCAAGCGAGTTCGTCAGCGAGACGATCCGCTCGATGCGCGGGAGCGTCATGAAGGGGTCGCAGGCGTGCAGGTCTGCGACCACGGCGACACGCAGCGGCATGTCAGCCACCCAGCGTGGATGGCGGAGGTTGTGGCGCGTGACTAAGAGGCGCCAGTGCGGCTCGATGCCGACGGCGTAGCTGACGCTGCCGAGGCCGGCAACACCGGCGGCGACGAGCGACGTGAGAAAGCGGCGTCTTGAGGATAAGGGCAAGACTGTTCCTGTTCCGGTTCGGTCATGCTTCAGGCCGATTGCGGCTTGCTCCTGCGATCCGGGGGCTCATCGGCAGGATCGTCGAGCCGGTCGAAAAGGTCCGGCGCTGACAGCCGCGGCGGGCTCGCCAGGCCCAGGTGCTTGTAGGCCTTCAATGTGGCAACACGACCGCGCGGCGTGCGGCCGATGAAGCCTTGCTGCAGCAGGTAGGGCTCGACGATCTCCTCGAGCGCATCGCGCGGCTCGGAGAGCGCCGCCGAGATGGTCTCGATCCCGACCGGCCCCCCCTCGTAGTTGCGGATGATGCAGCCGAGGTACCTGTGGTCGAGCGCATCGAGCCCTTCCCCGTCCACTTCGAGCATCCGCAGCGCCCGGTCGGCGACGGCGGCGTCGATCACCTGTGCGCCGGCGACGGCGGCGAAGTCGCGCACGCGGCGCAGCAGCCGTCCGGCGATGCGCGGCGTG